>DASUEC010000145.1:0-14004 GCA_036275255.1 Limnobacter sp.
CACCGAGTTGCCGGTGATTTTTTCGTCCTTTGAACGGACCGACTTTGCCTTGTTTGGCAGTTTTGTAAGTAACAAAGACGACATGCGCATCGTGGTGAACAGCAAGACTGGGGTGTCTGTGCCACGCGATTTAAAGGGCAAGAGGATAGGACTGGTCCCAGAATCTTCGGCGCAGTATTTTCTGGATTTGTTTTTGTTGTATCACTTGATTGATCCCTCAGAGGTTGAGCTTGTTTATTTCAACAAACCCATGGAACTGCCGGAGGCCTTCTCCAGCGGTGCGGTTGATGCCGTGGCTGTTTGGGAACCTTACGGTTACCGCACCATGAAACTGGCAGGCCGCGAAGCCATGGTCTTGAAAATGCCACGTTTGTATACCCAAACATTTAACATGGTTGGGAACAAGCAATTCTTGTCGAACAAGCCAGAGGCCGCCGTCAAGCTGCTCGCCGTGATTGGACAGGCCAATGCCTGGATTGAAAAAAATCCGGAGTCTGCCAAAAACGTATTGCGTGCACGCCTGTCTCTGGATCAAGCCTTTGTGGACTACATGTTCCCGACATTCAAATTTGACGTGGGCTTGCCAAATTCCTTGTTGGTTACCATGCAGTCACAGATCCAATGGGCGCATGACAATGGCCATGGACGCGATGGTGCCCGTGCGGCTGTGAATAGCATGCCGGATCTGCTGGATGTGATTGATGGCAGCCTGGTCAATCGATTCAGGAAGGAGAAGGCAGTGGGGGCGGCACCATGATTCATTCCCACAAGCTGCGCGATGTGTTTTTCCGCGGTGTGTTTTTTTGTGCCGCCATTATTGTCTTGAGTACTTTCCTGCTGAGCTGGAAGCTCAGCGAATCCCGAAAATGGGATCAAATCGGCAGCCACTGGTCACAGGTATCCACTTTGGCAAACAACCTGCTGCAACTGACTTACTCCACTGGCTTGATGCCATCTCCAACCGTGGACAGGCAGTGGCGTGACAATTTTGAGAAGTTACAGACCGAACTCGCGGAATTGCGCAAACATGAGCGATTGAATTCGGACATCGAAGCTGCGATAGAACTTACAGAAGACTTGAGAGAGCTGCGGCAATCCCTTCAAAACAAGATCGATCCGGTTTCTGTACCGGCTGAATTGTTGAGCAAGCGTCGGGACTTGTTGATGGGCCGGATGGTGGTGGAAGCGCACCAGCTTGGTGAATTGGTGGACAACAACCTCCGCGCCATCGCTGAAAGGCGCTCCGTGTTGTCCCATCAAATTCTTTATATTTTTGGAGGCTCCATTCTGGCGGGTTTGCTTGTGTTGGCATGGTTTGGGCGCACCTTGATGACCCGCGTGTTTAACCCTTTGTCCAGAATTGAGGGCATTGCCTTGAAGATGGATGCAGGCCAATTGAACGTGCGCACAGGCCTTCCGGAGCTGGGTGATGAAGTGCACAACCTTGGCAATATTCTCGACCGCCTCGCTGCCTCCCTGGCAAGGCGCATCGATGCTCTGAATCAAAGCAACAGCTCATTGGCTCGCGAAATTGACGATCGCAAGCAAGCCGAAGAGAGACTTCGTGGCATGTACCATCAGGTGACGAAATCTTCCAAGCTGTTGGAGTCTGCCGGGCGAATGACCGGTGTGGGCGGGTGGGTGTTCGATTTAAAGACCCTCGAATTTGAGTGGTCTCCCCAAGTGTATTCGATTGTGGATGCCCCGGTGGATCTGCAGATTGACCTGCAAGAGTTGCTGACGCATTTTCCAGAGGCCAGCAGGGGCATTGTTATTCGCACCATTGAACATTTCCTGAAGAGCCGGGAGGCGGTGAACATCGAGTTGCCGTTTGTCACCTACGCTGGCCGGGAGATCTGGGTGCATGTATTTGCTGAAATGGTGTCTGCAGACGAACTGCACACTGGCGAGTTGGGAAAAATTTACGGTGCATTCCAGGACATTTCCGCGCGCAAACACCAGGAGAACCAGTTCAGGATTATTTCTGAGCGGGCAGAAGCGGCGAATCGAGCCAAAACTGAATTCCTCACCAACATCAGCCATGAGATACGCACGCCTTTGAATGCCATCATGGGCCTGGGCTATCTCTTGCGAAATTCCAGCATGACGCCCATGCAGTCAGAATGGTTGGTGAGGCTTGATGTGGCCAGTCGCAGGTTGATGGATTTGATCAATGACATTCTTGATTTGTCAAAAATTGAAGCCGGCAAGGCCTCGGTGATTTCTTCAACCTTTTCCTTGTTTGACTTGTTCGATGGCTTGGCTGTGCTGGCCAAGGGACTTGCACAGGGCAAAGGCGTTTCTTATGCATTTGTTGTGCATGAAGATGTGCCCGAGGTGTTGGTGGGTGATCCACTGAAGCTTCGCCAGGTTTTGATCAATCTGCTGGACAATGCATTCAAGTTCACCGAAGCAGGGCATGTGGTGGTTCGATGTCAGTGCCTCGGCATGAAGGACGGATGTTGTGATTTGCGTTTTTCAATCGCCGATACCGGCATTGGCATGGGGGCAGACACCCTGTCCAATTTGTTTCAGGCGTTTTCTCAAGGCGACAATTCGGTGTCCAGAAAATACGGTGGAACCGGGATCGGTTTGGCATTGTCCCAAAAGCTGTCCAGATTGCTGGGCTCATCGATTCAGGTGCAAAGCGTTTTGGGTGAGGGCAGCACTTTTTCTTTTGATGTGACGTGCCAGATGGTTGGTAACCATCGTTCGCAATCGGCTGTGAAGTTGGCCGATGGCCTGGTGATTGTGACCGCGGGCATGAGCGGCCTGGCATCTGAGGCCATCGAACGTTTGGCAGGCCGTTTTGGCATTCCATTTTTGGGAACTGGCTCCTCGACTGAAGAGCTCGCTGTGACTGCAGAACGATCCAGCCTCTCTTTGTTGATATTCTCCGGCTGTTGTGCCGACCAGCAGCTGGCGTGCAAAAGCCACTGGTTTGTTCAAAACGCTGAGCAGTTTCGGGAGGTGCGTGTGATTGATGTGTACACCATGGGCACGGTCGGGGAAGAGGCCGAGAGCTTGGCCCATTCCCCGAGCTGGTGTTCCATGATTGCCCCGCTGACACCGAATTCATTTTTGAAAATTGTCAGCGAGTTCATGCGCAGTGACACTCAGCCCAATCCCTTAAAAATCAACGCATAGGCCCAGGCTCTCGCAACTCAGGGGGTTGGCAATTGCCCCAGAATTGCACCCAAGGCGTCGCCAAGCACTGGAATGCCACCAAGTATGGGCCCAAGCACGGGGATCTGGTCCAATGGATTGGGTGCGGGTGGTTCTCCTCCGCCGTTGTCATCGTCATCATCATCGTCATCAGGCGCTGCGCCCTGGCATCCTGTTGCCGTGAATGCAGCTTGCCCATCCAGCAAAGCCTGGTAACTGAAGGTGCATGTTTTTTCAAACTGCCCGTCTTTGGCCTCATCCAGTTCAATCCGGATGGCTTGCGTGCTCAGCACGGTCAGGCGGAGTTGCCCTTGCGCCTCAATGTTGACAGTGCCTGCGGCGAACCTGTTTGAGCCGAGGTCGAATTGAAGATCATCGCCCGTGAGCCGGTAGCTGCTTGGTGTACCTGCAATCACGCGTGCTCCCGGCGCCTGCCCGTCCTCCAGCAATGACACGGTGGCGTTGATGTTGGGTGTGTCTCGGTCTGCAAAGCGGCTGATGTAACCGCCACTCACCTTGGCGGAGGCTTCGGTGTCGTTGCGTTTGATGCTCACCATCACATCGCGCAGTGTGCCTTGGTTGGTGAACCCGATGTTGCCTTTGGCGATCACCCGGTCGGTTTGCCCGCGTTCAGATCCGCTGAGGCCGGTGGCAATGTCGGATGCACTGAAATCGCTGATGATCCTCACCTTGCTGTCGAGCATGGTGTTCACCGATCCGTTGTATTCATCAAAGCTGTATCGGATCGCGCCGTTTTGACCATCGCAATTGTTCAGGTCCAGTGAGAATGAATCGCCAGAGCTTAGCTCAGCCACTGGCTCCACATCATTTGCTGTCACAGTGATGGATCCTTCCTCGCATTCTTCAGTGCCAGAACCCAATTCTTCGGTGAATGCATCCTCTATTGATTCAAGCTGTTCAATGAACAGGCGGTCGGCCAGCAGCAGGCTGGTTATTCTGCCCAGTGCCGTTACAGCCAGATCGGTTGCCTTGTCGGGTTCGGCGCTTGCTGGAGAGGTGCTTGCTTGGTCAAGGTCGGGTGCACTGTTCCTTTCAAACCCAAACGAGCCTTCTTGAAAGGTGATGGAGCCGCCACCCGCTTGTCCGGATTGTGTGTCCCCGCCGCTGTTGGAAAGGCACGCGGAGACGAAGAGGCTGGAGGCAAGTGCGGTTGGAAGTAGGGTAGGCTGGATGGCTTTAAGCAGGGATTTACGCATGATTATCAATCGCATTCAATGGGTTGAAACGGAATGTCAGTTTGCTCGCGCTGGCCACGGCAAACACGAGCAGCATGGCTGGAGCCAGACCCAAGCCGATGGTGAGTGAGGTGTCCAGTGTGAATCCCATGAACCAAAAGGTCGCAGTGGTGATCAGGAGCAGAGGCCAGTGCCAGCAAAAAGCCGCGGATGCAGCACAAAACAGCGCGCGGCCTGTGCTAAGCGCAGGAATGACAAATGCAAGCAGAAGAAGAAATACCTCCATGAGGGCGAGATGTAGCAATGCAAAATAAATGGCCTGCGCATAGAAACCTTCGATCTTCATCTGCCCGGCCAGCATGAGCAAAGCGATGGACGACACCACAGTCGACCATGCATAGGATCGGTTCGGCTTGCCACCATCCATGCTGATCTTCCACGCTTGCGCACTTGAGTAGACCTGCCAGGTTTTGCTGGCTGCCACCAAGACCAAAAGCAAAGCCCCCCAGGTTTGTGGCTGGCGCAAATGATTGTCCAGGTTTTGGGTAAGCAGCAAACCACACAATAACCAAAGGCTGATGATGGCGCCTGATACAACAAATGGGATTGGCATGGTTGGGCTGCGCCGTGCTTGAATCGCTTCCCTGTGCGGAAGGTCTTTGTCACCCACAAAAACAAACCACAGCATGATCAGCACGAAGGCCTGTGCAAGAATGGTGGGTGAACTGTTCTGTACCACACGGTTTAGATACTGTTCTTGCCAACTGGCCACAGCCAGGTAATTCAACCGAAGCAGGGGAGCCGTTAAAAAGCAGCTGAAGGCCAGGCTCATCCAGATCATGTGCCCACGGAAGTCCCTTGCGGCGATGGCAAGGCCTGCTTGATATAAAAGACCCAGTGACAGCAGAGCAACTGCTGCCAACGCAATATAAAATGCCTCACCTGCAAGCACGCCGCGCAGTGGTGTGTGATACAGAAAATACAGACCGGTGATGGACACGGTGGTCATGAAAATTGCCAGGGCAGCGCCATTTATTCTGTGAAGCTGCCTGTGTTGTCGACGAATGCCAGGCACAAACTGGATACTGCCCAACAACATCACCAAACCGCCCACGAAGGTGTGGGTGGACATGCTGCCAGCCAGGTTTCGGTAGTGCGCAAGGGATTGCTCGATGGTGTTTAACCCTGGTTCTGCACCAGTTGCATAAATGGACAAGTGGTCCAGCGCATTTTGCAGCCATGGCATGCCAGTGGTGAGAATAACCGCGGCATATTGAATGGTTAGCAGACCAAACAAGGCAAACAGAAGCGCAAAGCCGCACAGCGCCACTTTGGCCGCAAACGACAACTCTATGGTGCTCCCGCCAGTCTTCATGTTGTATCCCGCGTGTGCAGATTAAAAAAATCCCCACCGAAAGCTCGGTGGGGTAATCGCATTTACGGTGTGGGAATGGGCACGGGAATTGCACCAACCACCATGCAAAGCACATCGGTGGCGGGGTTAAGAACCACACCCAGGGCAGAGCTCAACGGTGTCGGGTCGTTGTCACGGATGGTGTTCACCAGGTCACGCACAAAGCATGCGGGGGGTGGGGGAGGTGGGGGGGGAGGTGGTTCCACTTCGGGCGGGAATGGTTCACCATCCACCAGACACTTGCCTTCTGCCGCGAAGGTGAAGCGTGGGGCGCTGGTTGGATCTTGGCGATACACCGAGAAGTAAGGCACCTTGCAATCGTGTGTGACAGTGCTGCCAATCGTCTTGATGACACGAACAATGTTGGTGAATCCTTCGACGGGATCTTGCTTGAAAACCAGCTCAATCTTGCCATTTTTACCAAATGCCGCCATGCCACCGTCCACCAGCCCGACCTTGGGGATGGGGGGGGTGGAACCTGTGTTGGGGTGATAGGGGTCGCCTGCCGTGTTATAAAAACCAGCCTTCACGGGCGTCGTTGCATTGACGGACCGCCCTTCCTCACTGCTGTACTTGCTGCTGATCAAATCAGCCGCCTGGTCGGGTGCAAATCGCAGCGCCTGGAAACGCAGCACCCGTTCATCACCTGTTGCTTTGAGTTCACGCTGCGCGACTTCACCGATTTCAGCAATCAGTTCACCCTCGGCATCAAAGAATTTCTCCTTCAGGTCTTCGGTCGCAATGAAGCTGGTTTTGTTAGTGCTCGTACGCTTCACGGAAAAATCCTGACGACCGCTTTCTTCAATGCTGGCCAGGACGTCTTCACCGTTCTTGGATGTACGTTTCAGGCTGAACAGGTCAGAAAAATTGGCTTCTGCCTCTGCAGGATCGGTGGAGGCCATCAGGCCGTCGTATTTTTTGATGAATGTGATTTGGTCGCCCTGGATCAAGGTGCTTTGATTTGCAACTGCCTGTGGGTCTGCACAATCCGAGAACCGGGTTTGTGTGGCATCGGCAGGATCTGGCCTGAAGTTCAATGGGTCGTCAAACACCTCAATGCTGCTGGTACCGCCAAGCTTGCAATTGCGCGTGCGCAGCTTGAAGCCTGAATCAAAGAGCGGTTCCAGGCCGTTTTGTTCGACAAATGGAGAATTGGCATTGGTCAGTCGCACTGCAGAGAGGTTTTCCAGCTCGGGCAGGTCGATGTCCACCACGCGCTTGAGTGCATCAGAAATAAATCGTGGGCCGTTGGTGTCGGTGATTTCAAAACCGAGTTCCGCTTTGTACGCTTCCAGATCGCCGAATTCTTCAGCATCAAAAGCATACCGGCCGACAAAATTGCCTTCTGGTCTTTCACTTGGATTAACGTTTGAGCCAGGCTCCCCTGTAATGAAGGTGTCTGAGTTACAGGCACCTAAAAGCGCTGCAACCGAGATGCCCAGTGCGATAGGCCTCAAATAAATAAATCTCATGTTCGATGTCCGATGGTCTTGTAAATCGCATATGGATAAAACGAAGCTGGCAAGATTTATATTTTGGTTGTTTACAAAGTGTACGTGAACAATCGCGCTGTGGTGATGGAGCCCAAAAGATTTAAATTTTGTTAACAGAGCTACCAATGTAAGTATGCTTACAACATGAGAGTTCTGGTGACATGCATCAGGGGTGCAACACCGCATCCACCCACAGGTCCTCATTGGGTTTTACTGGCGCGGCATTTGATGGCTTGCTTGTTGCGCTTGCAGGCCAATGTGGTGGAATCACCCCAGTGGCCAGCGGGTGCGGTTGCAGAGGCTGCCTTCGGGGGTCCAGTTGCATGGGCACCTTGCTTGCGCTTAGCGCCGCCAGGGACATGCTGTTGGATGGGTGGGGGCTGCGGTGGCATGCGATGCAGAACAAGTTGTCGTTTTCAGCCGGTCTGGGGCTGGCAAACTTCAAAGGTTTTATATTGCGCAGCAAATGCCCCATGCGTCGATCAGGCGATATGCGTGTCAAAAATCCAAAACCGTCTTCCTTGTATGCCGTGGCGCATTCAAAAGGGCCGGGTTTGCCAGTGGCCTGTTCAATGCGGCGGTGGGAGGCGGCTGGGAAGAGGGCCGCGATTGCGCTACCCCTGTCAGCTTGAATGACACTGCCATGAGCCCGGTTGCATCCTTCCTCCGCGTCAAGCAAGGTGCGTGCAAATATTTCTACGTTGTCTATCCAGCCCTTGAACCCCGGTACGTCGCGATTGGCACCAATCAGCCAGTCGCCTGGCTGCAAGGTCAGGCTGCTGTCGCCTGCGGGGCTTGGTACGCTGGTGAACAGGTAGCCATTGATCCACACTTCGATGTTGTCGGGCCTGCGGTTGATGCCGATGTGTGCCCAGTGTCCTTTTCGCATCAATGTGCCTGGCAGTGGCAACTCTGCAAGCGGTTTTCCGGAGGCGTTTCTTAAAATCAGCGTGAGGCCGTTTGTGGTTTGTTTGAGGCCTACGCCACCGGTGGGGCCCGAGATCAGTTCTCCCGCGCCACTGCGTGGCAGGTCGCGAACGTCTAGGAAAAGGCCAAAGTAATTGCCTGGGCGCTGGGCCAATTGCGGCAAGGGCGATTGACCAATTCTGTATCGCAAACCGGTGTCCATGTTCATCCACAAACCTTTGCCCTCGATGCCGCCGAGCGCAACGGGTTCTATGCGTGTGCCGCCTTTGCTGTTGCCAGTCACCTCGCCGTAGGCCGGAATGGCTGCAGCCTCGCCAGTGGCAGCGTTTTGTATGCGCAAGGGTCTGCCCAAGCGGTCGCCTGTGTTGGGCAGCAGCCATTTGATTGGCCCCAGCGGGTTGTGGCTGAGCGAGGCATTCATGTTGGAGAGCACCACTGCAAACGGGTCCATGTAATCATCGAACGCCACCTCGGTGCTGGCCCGCCCATTGTTGATGGTCCACACCACGTCGCGCGGGTTGGCGGGTCTCCATTGGGGAAACATATTGAATTTGTTTTCCAGGGAGTCAATCATGGAGTCATTCAGAGGCCAGAACTCATCCACCCTGACGCCCTTTTTCAGGTCGTCGTTGGTTCGGCCATTGCCCACGCGCACCACGCCGCCTTGCCCATGGTACAGGCGCATCAATCGATGCCCGCTGTCCCAAGCATGGTGGCCAAAGTCGGTGGCATTCATCAGGCCATCGAGAATCACCATCTTCCCCTGCGTCCACAGGCCCGCAATGCCTATTCCGCGTGTAGAACTTGCATGCTCGCGTGTGGTGGTGTTGGTGCAGCCCTGGTCACAGGTGCCAGGCACTGGGATCACATGCCTGGCGGGCAACATCAGATGTGGACGCAGCTCGGGCCGCGACGCCGGTAGAGTCTGGGTCAGGTTGGACAGACCGGCCGGTACCTCGTTGAAGGCGGGGTCCAGACTTTGCATCATCTCGAAATCTTCTTGGGTGGCATAACTGGACTCGTCACTCACTTGCAATCGGTAAATGGCGGTGAACAACAGATTGGCCCCTTTGTGGTCAATCCAGGGGTATGTCATGCCCGACTCTTCGCCAGGCTTGATGAGCTTGCCTTCCGGGTCGCGAAAGGGAAACTTTGCAAAACCGTAACGCGCCTTGACCGGTGGGTCGTAATGCGCATAGGTGATTGGCTTTGGAGAGGTCCATCCACGCGGGTCGCAGGGGGCAAACCCGCTGTCTGGCGGGTTGTATGCGTACACAATGTCAAACTGTGAGGTGTGTTGTTTGCCTTGTGCATCGGTCCAGGTTCGGGGCACCAGCGCGTCTGCACCGCCACCTTGACCCGGTGTGCCAGACACGCGGTAAACAAGCAATCTGCCATCGCCTGTCACATTCGGTTCAAACATGGTGATGGGCTCAAAGGGCAGGGTGGCCTTGACCGGATCCCCCAGCCGCTCAATTTTCTGGATGTGGGCCTGCGCTGTCTTTGCGTTTTCCACCACGATGCGCAATGGAAAGGAAAATATTTCCCTGCGATTAAGGAGGTTGCCTGTAAGCACATGAATGTCGTAGGCCTCTGCGGTGTTGCTGACCCGGTATGGATTGCGGTGTATGCCAGGGCCCTTGTTGCCGTAGAGTTCGTGGTCCATTTGTGCCAGTGTGGAGTCGCAAATGGCATACATCACGGGGCTAAGCCCAGAGGCCTCTGGCACAAATTCGGTCACCGGGATCCACCACACCTGCTTGGCCATCATGTCCATGGACCCGTCGCTTGCCTGTGTGTAATGCACGTCGCGATCACGCAGTTTTTCCGGCGTGTAAAGCATCACGTTCAAAGACCGGTTGGCCGCATTGGGCAAGTCGGCGCGTCCTCCAAGATAGGCGGTGAAACCGAGACCGATTCGGCCGTCCACCGTGTTGCGCGCTGAGGGAATTCTGGGGCGCAAGTATTGCCCGTCACGCATGGTGGCCACGTCGTGGAGCCTGCTTGGAATCTCAGGAATCGGGTAGCCGTCTGGCACCGGCAAGAGGCTGTCAAATTGGCCAAGCAGGTCTGGCAGTTTCCACTCGTCGGTTTGAGGTGCTTCAAAACCTTCCCTCAGAACCGCCTTCACTGGCGTGCCTGGGGCTCTCGTAAACCGTGTGGTGTTCAGACGGGCTGCGGGGTTTGTTTCAGCAGCCGCAACACCGCCGTTACCTGAAGCCCGTGGGGTGCTTGCAGCGGTGTCGGAATCGGATGAACAGGCACCGATGCTGAGGGCGACGAACAACACAGGGATGGATTTAAAAATCATGGACTGGCCCGCACCATTGAATGCACGCAGCGTAACAATTCAATTCGGTGCAGGCTATCGAGAATCTACGGCTGTAATTGTTGCGATGCGCGGGCCATGATGGCCTTGGCATCCACGCCTGTTGGCAGGGCACCGTAGTTGTGGTGCCCTTGCGTATTCAGCCTGCTGCTGCAGAAGGCTTCACTGACGGCGCTGGGGCCATGACGCACCAACAGGCTGGCCTGAAAGGCCAAAGCCATTTGATCCACCAGGTGCCTGGCCTGGAATTGAATCTCATCCGGGCCAGCCTTGTGCAGCAGTCCGAATTGCACGGCCAGTTGGTCAAGGTAGCGGTCCAGAACCGTGTTGCCTCCCCGGGCCTTGTTCAACTCGGCATGGAAGGCCATCAGCACTGTGGGGTCTTTGCCCACGGCTCGAAGAACGTCCAGGCATTGCACATTGCCACTGCCTTCCCAGATCGGGTTGATCACGCTTTCACGAAACAGGCGCGGGTAGATGGAGTTCTCCATCACGCCACTGCCACCGATGCATTCCATCACTTCATAGCTGTGTTGGGGCGCGCGTTTACACACCCAATATTTGCCCACGGCGGTTGCAAGTCTGGCCAGCTTGGCTTCATGCGGGTCGGTGTCTTTGAGGTCCAATGCGCGCGCCATGCGCATGGCAAAAGCGATGGCACCTTCGTATTCAAGTTGCAAGTCTGCCAGCACGTTTTGCATCAGCGGCTGGTCCACCAGCTTTGCACCAAAAGCGGCGCGTTGGCTACAGTGGTGAATGGCGTTGGCAAGGCCTGCGCGCATCAATCCCGCCGATGCACCCATGCAATCGAAACGGGTGAGACTGACCATCTCGATGATGGTGGGCACGCCCCGTCCTTCCTCGCCAATCAGCCAGCCTTGGGCGCCCCGAAATTCAACCTCGCTGGATGCGTTGGAACGGTTGCCCATTTTGTCTTTGAGGCGTATCACCTGCAGTGCGTTTTTGGTCCCATCGGGCAGCCAGCGAGGCACGGCAAAGCAGGACACACCGGCGGTCGTCTGGGCCAGAATCAGGAACACGTCGCACATGGGGGCAGACAAAAACCACTTGTGCCCGGTCAGGGCATACAGCTGGCCGGGCCCTGCTTGTTGCACCGGCATGGCGACCGTGGAGTTGGCTCGCACATCCGAGCCCCCCTGTTTTTCGGTCATGCCCATGCCCACGGTGATGGCCTGCTTTTCATCCATGGGCACATTGCGCGGGTCGTAGCCACGGGCCAGTATTTTTTCTTCAAACATGGCTGCAACATTGGGCTGCATCCGGAAGCTGGGTATGGAGGCAAAGGTCATGGTGACCGGGCATCCGTGCCCAGCTTCCACTTGCGCTTGAATGAAGGCCTTGGCGCCGCGCACCACGTGGGCACCTTCACGCGGGCTTGTCCAGGGTTGGCTGTGCAAACCCTCTTCAAGGGCACTTTTCATGAGGGCGTGGTAGGCGGGGTGGTAGTGGACCAGGTCCACCCGATTGCCAAACCTGTCATGGGTGTCCAGCTCCGGCGGGTATTTGTTGGCCAGGTGGCCCAGTTCCAGGTACTCGGCCTGTCCACACCGTTGCCCAAAACCGGTCAACTCATCCATGCCCCAGGCGCCACCTTCCCGTTTCACAGCCTCGACCAGCGCTGTGTCACTTGCAAAAAGGTTGTGGCCATGCAGCTCGGTGGCTACGTTGGTGACCTGGTGTGTTTCGCCAATGCGGGCCTGTTGCTGAAGTTCTTTGGCGCTGTTCATGTGCATCCTCTCCTGAATGCTTACAAATATATATCAAAAATGTAAAAAGTGGTAATTATTCTAAAAAGCAACATGGTGTGAGCAACGCGGCGCCATCCATCCACTTTGGGCATGGCGCAGTGCCACCTCCTGTGGTAGAAGTAAAAGTACCGACACTGCTGGAGATCCACCATGAGCACAACGCACCAGGTTGAGATCGATTTGAACACCTTGATGATGCTGGTCAATGAGGTGGTGAAGGAAGACCCACTGGACTACGCTGACCTGGCCGTGGATGAGCGCGCGCTTCGGCAGGCCTGTTGCATCGGCGCGCTGTCCATCCTGCAAGATGCTTCTACTTTCAAGGCGGAAGACCTCATTTATGTGTTGCTCAGTTCTATTGCAAAACTGATTGAAGAGAACGTTTTGCTGCATGCCCAAAACATCGAGCGTGGCGAGCGTGTGCGCAGTGAGTTGGTACAGGATATCTTGGCTCGGGCTATGCGAGGCTCCTCGAGCCACTGATCCAGGGTTTTGTTGATCCGCGGCTTAAGGCACGGCCCTTCCAAGCATCAATGCAGCAACCAGCAGACACAGCAGGCCGAACGACCATTTGAGTTGCACCACGGGCATGCGTCTGCTGAACTGCCTACCCACCAGCATCCCTGCCATTGCGCCCGCCGAGAAGAACCCGCCGAGACGCCAGTCCAGCGCACCCATGGTCACACCGTTGAGCACGCCGAACGTAGACACAATGGCAATGACGCCCAATGAAGTGACAGTCACCGATTGCAGAGAGAGATTGGTGAACCTTTGCAATGCGGGCACAAGCACAAATCCGCCGCCCACGCCAAGCAAGCCCGACATGAAGCCAGCGACTGCACCAGAGCATGCGAGCGCGCGTGCACAAGGCCAAGTCCAGATGAATTTACCGGTTTCAGGGTTTTGGATGCATGGGCAATTGCTTTTTTTGGTGGCTTGTGGGGCATCCATCTCCACAGGCCCTTGCGCCGGTTGGTGGCGGAATGCATTGTATGCAACCCACAACAGCACCAATGCAAACAGCCCATTGAGCACTCGCGGGTTGGTTTGCATTGCGGCCCAGAACCCGATCGGAGATGCCACCAAGCCAATGCCACCCATAAGCACGGCGGCCTTGTAGCGAACTTCACCCTGTTTTAAGCCCATGCCAGCGCCCAGCAGGGCAGCAAGGCCCACAGCCATCAGTCCCATGGGCGTTGCCGATTGAATCGTCATGCCAAGCGCATACACCAGCAAAGGCACTGCCAACACGCCTCCGCCGGCGCCCGTCAGCCCCATCACCCCGCCGATTCCGACTCCCACTGCGCAAGCCACCAACACATTGGCATCTAGGGGCATGGTTGAGTCCCTGCCGCGCTTGCCCGTTTGTGTTTGTTTACCAAGCCCCTTGTTCTGGTTAATGAGCCCAGTTCAACCACTGAGCGATGGCTCTCCACCGGCTGAGATGAAATCAGCAGACAACGTGGATTGACCGTGCATTTGGGCAAAGCGTATCCACACTGAAGCTGGCTATTTGGTGAGTCCATCGGTATGGAATGGCACATCGGCTCGTTAATATATGATTGAGTAATCATATACAAGAATGTAAAATGTGACCACATCTTCTGCACCATGGTTCGCCTTGGGAGCCAAACCATGATTTTTAGACAACTGTTTGAACCGCTGTCCAGCACCTACACCTACTTGCTGGCTTGCGAGCACAGCAGGCTGG
>DASUEC010000146.1:0-7470 GCA_036275255.1 Limnobacter sp.
GATTGAAGCGTCTCAAAAACAAGGCATATTTTCCCGCCCGGGGCAGCGCCGCGGGCCGGTGAAAAACTGCGCCACCGAAAAAGCCACCGACTTGCTGCAAAAATCCCTGACCAACGACCCATCCCTCGCAGAGCTGTACCGGAACCAGGTGCAACGCCTGCGCGCGCTTAAACAGCTGCGGCAATACTACACCATGCGCTTTTGGCTGGAGCTGTGGCTGGCGGTGCATGTGCCTCTGTCTTTTGGCTTGCTGGCAGCGCTACTGACGCATGTCATTTCAGTCTTTGTTTACTGGTGATGGCATGACACAAAAAAACAATCCCAGCAACCCCTTGCACGACGAACAACAACGTTTGCAAAAGCCCTTGGGGCTAAAGCGGCCACTGTCGTGGTTGCTGTTTTTGCCCCTGCTTTTTGCTTTTTTTGTGTTGCCGCTGTTGGCCATGCACATGCCCGGGATGTTTGACTGGTTGCCCTCCCCCGCAAGCGAAGTGGCAAAACCAACCCTGCTCAATGAACACAGCCTGCCGCTGAATGCACACCCCAGCCTCCAGGTGGAGCAGCCAGCCAAGCCAAGACCAGTCACCGCACTTGCATTGGATTCGGTTTGGAACCCTGGCCCACTGGCTTCGGCGCACGCCAATCTTGAAGCAGATTGCCAAGCGTGTCACGCAGGCAATTTTAGCCGCGTTAAGGATGAAAGCTGCCAGGTTTGCCACGCCAACATGGGCCTGCATGTGGCCGAGCACACACTGCCGGACACCTCTTTCGAAGAGGGCCGCTGCGCGAGCTGCCACCGCGATCACAAGGGCCGCGAGAGCCTTGCCGAGCAAAACAAACATTTTGTGGGCACCGATTGTGCAAGTTGCCATCAGGACATCAAAACCGTTGCTCCCAAAACCGACACATTGGCAGTGGCCGATTTTGCCGGTGACAAACACCCTGCGTTTCGCCTGACCGTGGCCACAGGCACGCAAACCACAGACCTTCGGCGAATCCGGATGGTCGCCGACTCCAGGATCACCGAACCCACCGGGCTGAAGTTTCCACACGATGTGCACCTGGACCCCAAAGGAATTGATGGCCCCAAGCAAAAGGTGGTCATGAAGTGCAACAACTGCCACGAACCGGCCGACACCAAAACTGGTTTTAAGCCCCTGAGCATGGAGGCGCATTGCCAGGAATGCCACAAGCTCAACTTTGAGCCCGCCCTGCCCGACCGCCAGGTGCCGCACGGTTCGCCAGAGTTGGTGACCAGCACGGTCGAGGAGTTTTACAGCTACTTGGCACTCAATCCCGCCGAACGCAACCGGGTGAATACGCAGCGCGCCGTGTTGCGTGCCCGCCCAGGCGAAAAGGAGCCCAACCGCAGCAACTTGCAGGCCTTGGCTGGCAACCCCAAAACTCAGGCGGCCTTTGCTGTGACCGAGCTGTTTGAAAACACCGCATGTGCAGTGTGTCATGAGGTAAAACTCAAACCCGGTTTGGGCAACACCAAAACCTCTGGCTCACGCATGCCCCAATACACCATTGCCCCACTGGCCCCAGTGCATGCGTGGATGCCCATGGCAATTTTTGACCATGAAGCGCATGCCTTTGAGGCTTGCGAAAGTTGCCACAAGGCAGGCAGGTCAGAAAAAGCCAGCGATGTGCTGATGCCGGCCATTGAGGGTTGTCAAGCCTGCCATGCGGGCAGCAAGCCAGTATTGAACAAGGTAACTTCGGATTGTGGCCTGTGCCACCAATACCACATACACAACGCATTGGCACCGCAGCACCCGCCAGGCAACAGCAGGCTAGAAAAAGCAGAGACCCAGCAGTGAACTGGCGCAAATCCGTTTTGGGTTTGCACAAAGCAACAACCATATGAGATGAATGCAATGAAGTGGATGCAAAACAGCGCGGGCAGCAAACCGTGTGGGCTAAACCATGGCAAGGCTGGTGCAGGAACATTGCTTTTGGCCGCTGTGACGGTGGGTGCCTCGCTGGCACTCATGTCCTGTGGGGGGGGTGGAGGCGGGAGTGGCGGCAGCACCCTGGAACAACTGAATTTCAACGTGGCTCCTCTTGGCACACAGTCCCTGAGTGTGGGCGATGTGAACGACATTGTGGCGCGTGCTGTGCAGGCGTCCATTTCCCGTGGGGTGCAATCCACCATAGCAATCACCGACCGGGTGGGCAATGTGCTCGCGGTTTATCAAATGACCAACGCCTCGCCGAACGCCACCATCACCAGCGGCATTGCAGGTGCCAACGGCAATGGTCTTGACGGTGCGACGGTGCCCAGCACGCTGGCATCCATTGCAAAAGCCATCACTGGTGCGTACCTGTCCTCCACGGGCAATGCATTCAGCACCCGCACAGCCAGCCAGATTGTTCAAGAGTTTTTCCAGGTCGGGGAGCTTCAACAACCCAGTGGCCCCCTGTATGGTGTTCAGTTCAGCCAACTGCCCTGCTCCGACCTCAACCTGTGGCTATCACAAAGCGCGACACTGGGGCCAAAGCGCTCCCCCTTGGGTTTGTCGGCTGACCCCGGCGGCTTTCCGATTTATAAAGAAGGCCGGGTTGTCGGTGGCATTGGTGTGATGGCCTCCGCCAACGCCGGCACACCCGCTGTGTATGGCCTGGATCGCGACACCCGCTCCATAGAAACCGACCTTGAAGAAGAAATTGCTTTTGCTGCACTCTCGGACTCGTTTCGTGCTCCTGCTCAAATTCGCGCCAACCGGATCACAGCAAACGGGCAGAGCTTCCAGTTCATCAACAACACACCCGCTGTGGCCGGTGCGGCCAATCTGGCTGCCAATGGCACATTTACAGCGGTGGCTGGTTATACCCTGGCAGCAGCCGCTGTGGCAGGCACTGCCTACGGCGACAGTGCTTCCGGTTACGTGCCAACCACACAAGCGGCATTCAATGGCTTGAATGCATTTACCTTGATCACCAATCCCGCCGACAACACCGCGGTGCGCTATCCACCCACGGCAGGAAGCAACCTGACCCAGGCCGAGGTGCAAAATATTTTGGTGGCTGGCATGAGGATTGCCAACCGCACCCGTGCAGCCATCCGCAACCCGCTGGGCGCAGCCGCACAGGTCACCGTGAGCGTGGTGGACACCAATGGCAATATTCTCGGCTTGGTTCGCGGTGAAGATGCGCCAATTTTCGGCACCGACGTGTCGGTGCAAAAAGCCCGCAGTGCGCTCACGTTTAGCTCACCTGAGGCGCTCACTGACTTCACTGCGGTGAACGCGGGTGGCCAGGCGAGTTTTGCCAATGCGATGGACACTTTTTTTGCTGAGCAGGCAACCGTATTGAACGGCACTGCCGCTTTTTCTGCCCGTGCCATTGGCAATGTGCATCGGCCTTATTTCCCGGACGGCATACAGGGCCGACCGGAGGGTCCGTTGTCCAGCCCGCTGGCAAGCTGGAGCCCATTCAATGTGGGTTTTCAGCTTAACCTGGTGGCCCCCAAGGTATTGGCCACTTTGGGTCAGGCCACGCGCACTGTCGTGGGTGGAGACCAGTTTCAGCCCGATGCCTCACAAACATGTGTCGACAATGCCGTGGTGCCCGCCGGTCGCCAAAACCGCTTTGCCAATGGCCTGCAGATCTTCCCAGGTGGCTTTCCAATCTACCGGGGCAATGTGTTGGTGGGTGGCATTGGCGTGTCCGGCGACGGTGTTGACCAAGATGACATGGTCGGTTACCGGGGTGTGCTGGATGGCGCAGCAGCCGTTGGCAGCACCATTCGTCCCTTCCCAGCATCAATCAGGCGCTCGGATTCACTCAGCAACGGTGGAACGGCATTGAAGTATGTGCAGTGTCCGCAGGCTCCGTTCAACGACAGCCAAGAAACAGAAGTGTGTCCAATACCATGAACAGAAAAAGAACATGCCCTGGTTTTGCACGCAAGCCTGTCAGCGGCGTAGCCTTCGGCCTGATGCTGGCCGGCTTGCTGCCAGGTGTTGCATTGGGCTCCGATGCGCCCCCAGCAGACCGACCCAGTGTCATGGCTCTGATGGGCCAGCAATTTGTTCAAGCCACCCAGCAGATGGGCCAAGTGGTGGAGCGCGTGGGCAAACTCGTGGCTGGCGTACCCGATCCACAAAGCGTGGAGGGTGCCGAACGACCCATGGTGCTCTTGCAGGTGTTTGCAGGCCGCGTCTTGGTGTATGCCCAGCCCGACGCCGGGTCCAAACCGATTGGTGAGTTTTTCAAAGGCCAGTTGGTGGACGCTTTTGAAGAAAAAAATGGCTGGTATCGAGTGCGTATACAAGACAGCCTGTTGGGCACCACCACGGGTTGGCTGCAACAAAACAACGGGCAATTCGGCGAACTCACTTTGGGTGTTTTTGCGCCGCGGGCATTTGCGCCAGATGCACTGGCAGACAAACCGGGAACAGGCGTGCGCCCAGCAAACAGTGGTACACCAGGCATTGCGCCGGCGGCACCATTGGTGGAGCGCTCCATTCCGGGAAGGGATACACAGATTGCCCCCCGCGATGTGGCCATTCCGGTGATTGACCCAAGCCAGGTGCCCCCGCCCCAACCGAACCTGCCCCGCGAGACGGTGGCAGTGCCAGACCGCTGGCGGATCATGCAGTCGCTGGGGTTCAAGTTTCCCCTTTATGACCCATACAACCAGAACGTGCTCAAGGGCGATCTGCCCGTGTTGCAAGACACATTGGGACCCGACTGGTTTTTTAATCTGGGCGTGATCGCTGACACCTTGTTTGAGGAGCGCCGTTTCCCGGTGCCCGTGCCGCCGGCCAGTTCAACAAGGCCGGGACAGGCCAGTATTTTTGGTGATGGCGAACAATCCATTTTTGCGCACAACCTGATTGTGAGTTTGTCCCTCACCAAAGGCAACACCACATTCAAACCACCTGACTATGAATTCCGCCTCACCCCTGTGTTCAATTACACCGACGTGCGCGTGGAAGAAGACCGCTTGCTCAAAATTTCCCCAACTTCTGGCACAACCCGCCGGGAGGGCTTTGTAGGCATTCAGGAAGCGTTTGTGGACGTTCACCTGCGCAACGTCTCTGAACGCTACGACTTCGACAGCTTGCGCGTGGGCATACAACCGTTCATCAGCGATTTTCGGGGTTTTCTGTTTCAAGACCTGCCTTTTGGGGTGCGGCTTTTTGGCAATCGCAACAACAACATTTACCAATACAACCTTGGCTACTTCAAAAGGGTTGAAAAAGACACCAACAGTGGCCTGAATGACATTCGTGAAGACCTGCGCGACGATGATTTTCTGGTGGCCAACATCTATCGGCAGGACTTTCCATTTCTGGGTTTCACCATCCAGGCCAGCTACATCCACAACCGCAACAACGAAGACAAAACCGTTTACTACGATGCCAACGGTTTTTTGGCGCGGCCAGCATCGTTGGGGGACCAGCGACCCTTTTCTTACCATGTGGATTATTTTGGCTTGAGTGGCGATGGTCATTACGGGCGATTGAACATCACCACATCCACTTACTATGCCGTTGGAAAGATTGACCGCCACCCCCTTGCCCAACAAGCCCAGGACATCAACGCTTGGTTCCACGCCACCGAGCTGTCCCGCGACTTTGACTGGTTCCGTTTGCGAGGCAGCTTTTTGTATGCCTCGGGGGATGAAGACCCTTATGACAGCAAGGCGGAGGGCTTCGATGCAATTTTTGAGAATCCGCAGTTTGCAGGTGCGGACACAAGCTTTTTCATTCGCCAGAACATTCCGCTGATCGGTGGAGGTGGCGTGTTTTTATCAGGACGCAACGGCATACTGCCATCTCTGCGATCCAGCAAAGAGCAGGGGCAATCAAACTTTATCAATCCAGGGCTGTTGTTGCTAGGCATTGGAGCCGATATTGATGTGACACCCGAGCTTCGATTGGTGACCAACATCAACAAACTCGAGTTTGCAGACACGACCGTGCTGGGTGTATTGCGCCAGCAGCGACCACCATCCACAGACCTTGGCATTGATGCATCGCTGGGATTTCAATACCGACCGTTCTTCACCCAGAACGTGGTGATCAATGGCTCGGTGGCCAGGTTGTTGCCTGGCAGGGGGTACAAAGACCTGTTCGGCGAACAGGGTGGAAAGCACCCGTACTCCATCTTGTTTAACGTGATTTTCAGTTTTTAAGCAAAGGGCTTACATGGCAGGGGCATTACACAGCAATCCGCACAGGCAACGCAGGCGCAAGTTGGGCCAGGCTTGGGCTTTGTTTGCTGCAGGCGCAGTGGGGTTGTGCATGTGGGCTTGGCAAGCTGAACCTGCGCATTCCGCAGACGCTGCATTGCCCCAAAAAAGTTACACCATGGCTCCCGCAGCCCCCGAACGCCAAACCGCCGAGCAAGCCTTTGCCAAAACCGAAGGTTGCATGAGCTGCCACACGCAAACCGACCAGCACACCATGCATGCCAACCCCGGTGTGGTGTTGGGCTGCACCGATTGCCATGGTGGGGACGCCACGGTGACCTGGAAAGGCGCAGAGCAAAAGCAAGGCACACTGGCCTATGACCACACGCGTGCTGCGCGTGAAAAAGGCTTTGCCCCAGAATACCGGGCCGCCCTGGACAAAGCACACATTGCTCCGCGCAACGAAAAATTCTGGAACTATCCCTCCTCGGCCAACCCAAAGCGCTCCTATGCCAAGCTCAACAAAGAGCACCCGGCCTACATCCGTTTTGTAAACCCGGGCGATTTGCGCGTGGCCCGCGAAGCCTGTGGGGCATGCCACTTGCCCATCATCCAGGCGCAAGAACGCAGCCTGATGAGTACCTCGGCCATGCTGTGGGGTGGCGCCTCGTACAACAACGGCATATTGCCGTACAAGCGCTACATTCTGGGTGAGGCCTACACCCAGGATGGCAAACCGGGTTTGCTGAAAAACCCGGTGGATGCCACCAACGAGCTGTTTGTCCACAAAGGCATACTGAACCAGCTTGCCCCATTGCCTGCCTGGGAAACCACCCCCCCCGGCGACATATTCCGCGTGTTTGAACGTGGCGGCAAAGTCATCAACAGCATTTTCCCCGAGGTGGGCCTGCCCAACGTGCTGGGGCAAATACAACGCCTGGACGAACCTGGTCGCCCCGACATCAAGCAATCCAACCGTGGGCCTGGCACGGGCCAGCGCATCGCGGTACCGCTCATCAACGTGACCAAAACCCGCCTGAACGACCCGCACCTTTGGTTTTTGGGCACCAATGAGCAGCCTGGCGATTACCGTTCATCCGGGTGCACAGGGTGCCACACGGTTTACACCAACGACCGCGACCCGGCACATGGCGGCTCTTACGCAAAATTTGGGCACGATGGCACCACACAAACTGTGGACCCCACCATCCCGAAAAATGAAAGTGGTCATCCGGTGAAACATGAATTCACGCGCGCCATCCCCAGCTCTCAATGCATGGTGTGCCACATGCACCAGCCCAACGTGTTTGTGAACAGCTATTACG
>DASUEC010000147.1:0-3309 GCA_036275255.1 Limnobacter sp.
CGTCTGCGCCATACTCCTCCGCAAGCAAAGCGGCCTTGAGCGGGTCGGGCTCATGTCCGCGACGCGCCTGCCGAATTGTTGCCACGTGATCAATATTTACACCGAGTTCTATCATGACCTCACCAACTGCTCCATCCATGCCCTAGACATCAAACCATTCGGGGCCACATGGGTCAGCAACAAACGTCGAACCAAAGGTTTCAAGGCATTTGCTGCAGCCAGTGTCCACTGCCCCTGTTGAACTTGCAAAACGAACTGCCCAGGCACCAACGGTTCAACGTGGGCCACGGAAGTGTGGTTTACATACCCCCCATCCGGGGTACACCAGCCCGCCTGATCCTGCCAACGATATGCGGTATCCGCCACAATGCCCCGCCCGTCCTTGTCCAAAAACCAATCAATGCCATAACCCAAGGCATCCAGCAATCCGACCTCGAAGCGGCGTATGCACACATTCATGTCTGTGCCGTCCCCCAAAGCCTGCAAGGTGAGCGCGTACAAATCGAACAAGGCAGTGTGCGCATCTTCCCGGCTCAAACCACGCATCAACAACTCATTTAGGTAATACGAAGCAAACAACGCTTTGCCTTGCGGAGCAAGCATTTGCCCCATCCATTCCGCTTGGGTCAGCGTTTTAACCTCCGACTTGCCACTGAACCGCACCTGCAAAGGCTGGAAACTGACAAGCACCGAACGCAGGTGGGAATGTGGCCGTTTCGCGCCCTTGGCAATCACAGGCAATCGACCATAATCGCGGCAAAAAAGCTCCACAATCAAACTCGTCTCTTTGTACGGCACACTGTGCAGCACAAAGGCGGAATCCTGAAAGCTGCGTGTATTACTCATACCCCAGGCTTTGGAGCAGGCTCGCGTTGTCCGCCCAACCGCTGCGCACCTTCACCCAGGTTTCCAGGTGAACACTGCCATCAAACAACCGCTCCATGTCCTGGCGCGCCTCGGAGGCTATCCGCTTTAATTTTTCCCCGCCTTTGCCGATGATCATGGCCTTGTGGGATTGACGATCCACAAGAATGGAAGCGTGAATCACCCGCCTGCCTTCTTCAAAGACGAAGCGGTCAATCACGACCGTGCAGGTGTATGGCAGTTCGTCACCCACCAGACGAAAGAGCTTTTCGCGAATTCGCTCTGCAGCCAAAAACTTCTCAGGGCGGTCCGTGAGGGTGTCTTCTTCATAGAAAAACGGCTGTTCGGGCAACAAGCCAGACACCACTTCCTTGAGGGCATCCAGATTCTTACCAGCCTGCGCGCTCAACGGCACAATCGCTTCAAAATGACGCAGCTCGTTGATCTTTTGCAAAAATGGAAGCACTTCACCCTTGTTGCTCAATTGATCCACTTTGTTAACCACCGCAACCAGCGGAACATCCTTGGGACAAAGCTCCAGAACCTTCAGATCTGCCTGCCCCAATTTGCCTTGCTCAATCACCCACAAAATCACATTCACATCCGCCAGTGCGGTAAGCACTGCCCTGTTCATGGTTTTATTCAAGGCATTGGAGTGCTTGGTTTGAAAGCCTGGCGTGTCCACAAAAATGAACTGGGTGGGCACCGCCTTCACTGACTCGGTCATCACACCCAGCACGCGGTGGCGCGTGGTTTGGGGTTTGGACGAAGTGATGGACAGGTGTTCGCCCACCAGCCCGTTCATGAGGGTGGATTTGCCCACGTTGGGGCGCCCTACCACGGCGATCACGCCGCATTTGGACTCAGTCATTTCAAACCTTTTGGATTGGCCTGGTTGGGATCAGCATACTCCCGATCAAGCAATTCGATAAGTACGGCATCCGCCGCTTGTTGCTCCGCCATACGACGGGAATGCCCGATGCCCACCTTCTCGATTCCGAATTCCTGAACCTGGCATTGAACACGGAATTCGGGGCTGTGGGCTGTGCCCCCTTCCACCAGCACATTGTAGGTGGGCAGTCTCAGACGCAAGGCCTGCAGATGCTCTTGCAAGCGCGTCTTGGCATCTTTGCCGAGGGACGCCATGGGCGTGGTCAGAAGGACCGGCTCAAGCAGGCGAATGACACACTTTTTGGCCTGTTCAAACCCAGCGTCCAGCAATACGGCGCCAAACAAGGCTTCCAATGCATCGGCAACAATGCTGTCTTTGATGGTGCTGGTGCTGCGCAGCTCGCCTGCCCCAAGGCGCAAGTGCCGCTCAAGTTGCAAGCCTCGGCCAATGCCAGCCAGACAATCCTGTTTGACAAGGTGCGACCGCACACGGGAGAGCTTGCCTTCATCCATGTCAGGATGGGATTCATAAAGCAGAATGGACACAGCGCAATTCAGAACACTGTCGCCCAAAAACTCCAGCCGCTCATTGTGCGCAGTGGAGTGGCTCCTGTGGGTCAACGCCTGGCCAAGCAAGTCCTGGTTTTCAAACCGATGCCCCAGGGCTGCTTCCAACTCAGCGTGATCGCGAGATTCCATGAACGGGTGAATCAGTGAAATCGACCGATCCGAGACAGGTCGTTGAAGTTCATCCAGACCAAAAAGGCCTTTCCAACGACCTGTTCATCCGAGACAAACCCCCAAATCCGGCTGTCGCTGGAGTTGTCGCGATTGTCACCCATCATGAAATAATGGCCTTGTGGCACCACACACTTGAAGCCGTTGACATCGTATTTGCAGTTGTCCCGGTCCTTGAAATTCTGTGCACCAACGACATACGCAGGCGCATCCTCGTCATTCAAGACCAAGTGCGGACGCGCGCCCAATGTCTCTCTGTATTGCAGGTGATATGAAAAACTGTTGGGGTCGTAGTATTTGTCCAGCACTTCCACCGGAAGTGGCACACCGTTGACAGAGAGCTTCTTGTCGCGATACTCGATCACATCTCCACCCACACCCACCACGCGTTTGATGTAATCGAGGGATGGGTCCAGCGGATACCGAAACACCATCACGTCTCCCCGCTGGGGATCGCCCAAAGGAATGATCTTTTTGTCGATGATGGGCAAGCGAATGCCGTAAGTGAATTTGTTCACCAAAATAAGATCACCAATCAACAAGGTGGGAATCATCGAACCCGATGGAATTTTAAAGGGTTCCACCACAAATGAACGAAGAATGAAAACAAACAGAATGACCGGAAAAAAACTGGCGCTGTACTCCAGCCACAGTGGCTGCTTCATGTACTGCTGGCGAATTCGTCTCTCGGCATCGCCATTCAAGCCGTTCTGGTAAGCCGCCGAGCCAAGTGCCTGTTCGGCAGCCATTTTTCGCTTCGGTTTAAAGACCAAGAGGTCAAGCATGTAAAAAAAACCGGTGAACAACACCAACAAA
>DASUEC010000148.1:0-3126 GCA_036275255.1 Limnobacter sp.
CTGGGTATGCCAAAGCGATTCTCAAAATCCTGCCAAATCTCTGGCCGAAGACCATTGCCCAAAATCAACCTGACTTCGTGGTTTTGATCATCCTGAGAAACTGGCTGATTCAACAGGTAACGCAACAACTCGCCAATGTAACAAAAAGCTGTCGCGCGATGGTGACGAATACGCTGCCAAAAGCGGCTGGCACTGAACTTGGTGTCCAGCGCGAAACATGCCCCACCAGCGATGGTCACGCCCAATGACACCGTGAGTGCATTGTTGTGATAAAGCGGCAAACAGCAATACAACACATCTTCAGGCCTTAATCGCACGGCGCTGCCCAAGCCACACATGGCCTGAAGCCAGCGGTAATGGCTCATGACAGAGGCCTTGGGCAAACCTGTTGTGCCTGAAGTGAATATGTAAAAACAAGGTGAGCTGGCCAGCACATCGGTGGTTTGCGGCAGGTTGTGTGCGGGTTGCTCCCGCCATGCGCTCTCAAAATCGCTGCTCGGCAGGCGCTCGGATTCACCGTGCAGGTACAAACACACCATGCTTTCGGTCAACTCCGGATGGCTCTGTGAAAGACCTTGTAACAACTGCATGCCCTGCTGACACACCAGCAAAATCTTGGGCCTCACCAGCCCAAGGCTGTGGGCCAGCACATGACCCTGCTGGTTGACATTCAACAAGGCGGCCACAGCGCCGAGTTTGGCGCAGGCCAGCACAGTCAACAGCAATTCCGGCCTGTTTGTTGACAGCAAACCCACCACATCGCCTTGGCGCACCCCCAAACCCATCAAGCCACGCGCCATCTGGTTGGCCATTGCATTGGCCTGTGCATAGGTCCAGGTGTGCTCCTCGAAAGCCAGAAACGGGCGGTTTGCATGTTGCTGCGCGGCAGACTGAAAAGCGAGGCCAAGAGAGCGCTTGGACTGAGGGCGCAGTGTGGCCATATGGAACAGACGTGGCAACAATCTCGGCACCTCCGGCAGCAAGGCCAGCGCACCCAGGCCGATGTCCAACACCGAAACGGTTTTGCCTTTTGACGACATTTTTGTACGTACTCCCCGGAGACTTACTGTGTTTTTTTACTAGGAAAAAGATACACTCATTGGGTCAACGAAATTATTGTTCGCACCGTTTTATCAATGTCTTCTGGCCACACCGTGCTTTGCTTGTCCATGTCCGCTTTTCACTCTAGCATCAAATACGGCTCATGCATTGCTGCAATCGCAGTCGTCATGTTCTGGAATACAGCGCAGGCCAAAACATTCATCGGCTACACAGGCAAGTCCTGGAGCCACGACTACGGCGTGCTTCGCGGCCAATGCGATGCGCAAAGCATGCATGCCAGCAGCCAGACAGGCAGCCTGACCAACGCCACAGCCAGGGTTGAAATCACCCCCGCATTCCAGGGAATCTTCCAGTCCACTGGAGACACCACTGCAGCCAGCCAGATTGATGCGCATTGTTTTGGTCACACCCTGGAGCTGGTGCCATCGGGGCAAGCGGTGCGTTGGCGCAACCCGGCCAGCGGCATGGGTGTTTACCTGTCGCCCGGCGCAAAAACCGACACCTGCCGCAGTTACCTTGGGGTCACGTTCAGCAACGGCGAAAAAAAGAAGTTCCGAGGCGAGGCCTGCTCGGAACAAGCCGGCCAGTGGCGCATTCAGGATTAACCTGAAGCACCCTGGGGCAACAGAGCGCGTTCAAGCCGTTGCAACACGGGTGCAGCACCCACCAAGAGCAAAAACACCTTGGCTCGGGTCATGGCCACAAAAAGTTTGCGGTAACTGGCCAAATCGAAAGCCTCAAACTCCAGCTCCGTAATCACCACCGCCTGCGCGCTTTGGCCTTTGAAGCGGTAAACCGATTCGGCATACACCGAACCGGGCGTAAACAACTGCCCGCCACGCTCGTCATATTGCCCGGTGAAGTGGCGCAGGCTGTGCGGCCCCAAGCTGCCCTGCCGAAGCACCCTGGACTTTTCATGCCCTCGCAGGGTCAACACCACCAGATTGTCTCTTGAAAACCCTTGCTTCAAACACAGGGTAATTGCTTTTGCAGTTTGGGCAAGCATGCCCTCTTCATCCTGGTATTGCAGCGTCTGAATCGGCAGGCCTTCCAGCGGGCATGCCGCTTCAATGGCCGGTGGGTCATCGCCGCCCAGATCAAACTCCCTTTGCATCAGTTGCAAAGCCTCTACAACGCGCCGCGGGTTTCGATAATTCATGGGGCTGTGCAACCCAACCCACCCTGGCAGTGCCACGGTTTGTTTGGCATACAGGTTTTGCATCGGGTCTTCCAGCCACAACCAGCGCGTGTTGGGGTGGGCGCACCGCTGCAACACTGGCAACCAGGCCTGTTCAAAATCCTGCCCTTCATCCACCACAATGGAATCAAACACCCATCGCTTGTCAGGTGCCAGTGCCATCACATGGCCAGGGAGGCTTTGAAACACACCCGGCTCGTTGTAATTCAATTCTTGACCTGCATCTCGCAACATTCGGTCGCACAAGGCATGAAAGTTGTATGCCTGTGCCCCCATGGCCTGCAATTCCCGCAATTGGCTGGCCATGTGGGCGGCCAGCGGGCGGTTATAGCACAGGTACAGGGTGCGGGCTTTGCGCTGGCTGTTGCGCGCCACTTCAGCCAATGCCAACTGGGATTTTCCGCTGCCAGCAGTGCCGTTGATACGCAAACGAAACGGTTCAAATTGCAGGCGCGACACCCATTCATCCAGGCCATGGCTCAAGCGGGTCACCAAGGTTTCGGCGGCTTGTGACAAAGCGCCCACTTCTGGCACCAGCTTGAGCTGATTGCACAAAAAACCATGAATTTGGCTGACTCGGCCGGGCGTGGCCGGATGCTGTTGGCCAAGCTGGGCAATCACGTCAGCCAGTTGGTCCTTCCGGCTGGCATCTACAATCCGCTCGGGGTGATGCAGCAAGCCATTGACTTCGGGCACGCTATGGTCTGGGCAATACAACACGCTTTCTACCTGCAAAGGCGCATGGTGTTGGCTTGAGTACCTTTGCTTCAGTAGCTCAGACTGCTCTGCGGTCGCATTGGCCAGGTCTTGCTGTTTGCCGCCAAGCTGCTTGATCAGACGGCCATCATCGACTTTCAGCAAACCCG
>DASUEC010000149.1:0-4424 GCA_036275255.1 Limnobacter sp.
ACTGCGTCAGAGTGTTGACAAACAAATTAAAATGCTACATAATCTTGGTCTCTGCTTACGGGGGTATAGCTCAGCTGGGAGAGCGCTTGCATGGCATGCAAGAGGTCAGCGGTTCGATCCCGCTTACCTCCACCAAAGCAATAGTTTGCCACGCAAACAAAAAGTTTTAGGTCCCCATCGTCTAGAGGCCTAGGACACCGCCCTTTCACGGCGGTAACAGGGGTTCGAATCCCCTTGGGGATGCCAGATAGAAAGCCCGAAGGTTAATCGCCTTCGGGCTTTTGGCTTTGTGGCCGGGGTTAACCCTTGGCAGCCCCATCTGCGCGAACTTTCCAGCATTCTGTGGGTCAGGAATACGGTATCTTTCGAGTATTCGCATTTGGCCGTGTTCGGCGTCATGGAGCCTGTGTTTTGGGCAAATCTAGAATTGTTTTTCCCCTTGTTGCCATTGGTTTTTTGTTGACCGCTGCTTGGGCGTATCTTCAAAGCGGAGATGCGGCGCATGGCACACAGCAACAAATGCGTGCCACCAAATCACGCGCTCCCAAGGTGCTGGTTCAGCCTGTCAAAAAGGACAGCAACACCCGTCAATTCGAGACCACCGCCACGGCTTGGGCGGACAAATCTGCAGAGATCTACCCCAATGTTGAAGAGGAAGTGGTGTCTGTCCATTTCAAAGCCCAGCAAAGGGTAAAGCGCGGTGCGATCTTGGTGCAGCAAGACGACCGGGAGGAGCAACTGGCCTACCGGCTGGCCAAGGTGCAGTTGGATAACGCGAAAAGCTTGTTGGAACGATATCGCCAGGCCGTGGACAAGGGCGCGGTGCCTCAATCCCAAGTGGATTCTGCGCAAACCGATTACGATGCGGCACGGCTTGCTGTTGAGCAAGCCAAATTGGCCATTGAATACCGGAAAATTCGCGCGCCTTTTGACGGTGTGGTCGGTATCCCCGACGTGGATCCTGGTCAGCGTATTGGTCCAAGCGTGTTGGTCACAGGCCTGGATGCCCGGGAGGTGATGTATGTGGATTTTGAGGTGCCGGAGTCATTGTTGGGTGGCGTAAGCAACACACCGCTGGACCAGATCAATGTGGAGGCATCGACCCCGGCTGTGCCTGGTCGGGTTTTTCCGGCCAGGGTTGTTGCTCTGAACAACCGTTTGAATGCCGATCGGCGGTCTTTGCGGCTGAGGGCACACATTGACAACCAAGACGATGTGTTGAGGCCAGGGGCATCATTTTCGGTACGCGTGGCCATCCAGGGGCAGGCATTTGTGGCAGTGCCTGAGATTGCATTGCAATGGGACCGCACGGGGTCTTATGTGTGGTTGGTTCGCGAGGGCAAAGCCTATCGCGAAGATGTGGAGGTGGTCGACCGGCGCAATGGTTTGGTCTACCTGAACGGTGCGCTTGGCGAAGGCGAATCGGTGGTGGTCGAGGGCGTGCTCCGTTTGTCTGAGGGGACGCCAGTCGAGGTTGTTCAGGGGGCGTTGTGAGTGCATCTCTTACCTCGGGTTTGACCGCACTGGGCTTGAAGCGGCCAATTCTGGTGATCGTCATGAATTTGCTCATCATGCTGGCGGGTGTGGCCAGCATGATGGGAGTGGAGGTGCGAGAGCTTCCTGACATTGATCGCCCGGTCGTGGTTGTGCGAGCCGTGTATCCGGGCGCCTCGCCATCGACCATCGACACGGAGGTAACCTCCAAGCTGGAGGGGGCCGTGGCGCGTGTGTCAGGGGTGCGTCGCATTCAAAGCTCCAGCGAAGAAAACAATGCACGCGTTAGATTGGAGTTCTCTGCTGGCACCGACATCAATATCGCTGCTAACGATGTGCGCGAGGCGGTGAGTCGGGTGCAGCGTGAGCTGCCCCCCAATCTGGACCAGCTGTTGGTGATCAAGGCCGATGACGATGCCCGGCCCGTGGTTCAACTGGCCGCGTACAGCAACACCTTGCCCATGGATGAACTGGCCTTGCGGGTAGAGACCAACATTGCACCGACCTTTGTGTCGATTGACGGGGTTGCCGATGTGCCCCTGAACGGCAGTCAACCCAAAGTTTTGCGGGTGTTGCTCGATCCCGCCAAATTGGCGCGTTTTCAATTGTCGGCGACCGATGTGCTGGACGCTTTGCGCTCGCTCAATCTGGATGTGCCGGCAGGCAGTTTTTTGTCTGGTGGTCAGGAATTGCTGGTGCGTGCCAATGCCTCCACGGTGGATGTTGCAGCCATCCAAAGCATGCCCTTGATCGGGCTGGTGCGCCTGCAAGATGTTGCAACCGTGTATTACGGGCCGATGACCGCCGAATCCTACTCCCTACTCAACGGGCGCTCGGTTGTTGCCATGGGGGTGTTGCGTCAAGCCGGTGGAAATACCATTGCCATTGCGCAGGAAGTCAAGCTGCGCATGGCCCAATTCAATGCCGATTCGGACGACATTCAATTGGTGTTGATTGCCGATGATTCGGTGTTTATCAAGGGGGCCCTTCAGGAGGTGGTGACGTCTCTGGTGGTTGCCGTGCTGGTGGTTCTGGTTGTGATTGCACTGTTTTTGGGGCAGTGGCGCGCGGTGCTTATTCCGGCGGTGACAATGCCCATTTCTCTGGTGGGTACGCTGGCCGCCATCTGGCTTGCGGGCTTTTCAATCAACATGCTCACGTTGCTCGCGTTGGTGTTGGCCACGGGGCTGATTGTGGACGATGCCATTGTGGTGTTGGAGAACATTCAACGCCGACGTCGTTTGGGGGAGTCCATGACTGTGGCGGCCGTGTTGGGTACCCGGCAGGTGTTTTTCGCCGTGATTGCCACCACCGCATCGCTGGCTTCGGTGTTTTTGCCGATTGCCTTTCTGCCCGGTGAAACAGGGCGCTTGTTCCGTGAGTTTGGCATGGTGTTGTCCATGTCTGTGGTGATCAGCACCTTTGTGGCGCTGAGCATTTGTCCCATGATGGCGGCCAAACTGCTCACCGATGATCAAATGGATGAAAAAGCCAAGCCTGGCTGGTTTGCCTGGCTTGAGCGGCTGGGTGCCAGCTTGGCTCAGGCCTATGCCACCAGTCTGGATTATTTTCTGTCCCGCCGGGCGCTGTTTCTTGCTGGCTTTGTTGGCATTGGCCTGGCAGGGCTTGCAGCGTTTGGCTTACTCAATCAGGAGTTGGTGCCACAAGAGGATCGCGGGCGGCTTGTGATTTCGGTGACCGGGCCTGACGGTGCTTCGTTGGAGTACAGCGGTCGGCAAGGTCAAATGGTTGAAAGGGCGCTGGCGCCTTACCAGGAGCGAGGGCTCATCACCGACATGTTCACGATTGTGGGGCGTTTCGACAAGAATCGGGTGTTTGTTCAGGCCAACCTGGCCGATTGGGCGGATCGCAGCCTCAGTCAGCAGCAGATTGCCAAAGAGGTCAGCAAGGCCATCTCGGACATGCCGGGCGGGCAGGTTCGCATTGTGCAGGAGAGCAGCCTGAACATTCGGGGCGGTGGTGCAGGTTTGCAAATCGCAGTGCTGGGCGATGATTACGATGATTTGGCCAACGCTGCAGACACATTGGCAAATGCACTGGAGAGTCGGGTTGAGGTGATCCAGGACGTGCGCGTGCAGTACGACACGTCTCAGCCCGAACTCGGGTTTGAGGTGAACCGCCAGCAGGCGGCTGATCTGAATGTGCCTGTACCACGTGTCATGCAAACCCTGCAGATTATGGCCGACGAGTACCCTCTGCTCAATCTGAATCTTGGAGACCAGTCGGTTCCAGTGATGCTTGGGGCGTCCGAGGGAACGCTTCGTTCCCCCCGCGATCTGCTGAATGTCTACACCACCAGCACCACGGGTGCCTTGGTGCCTTTGGCATCGCTGGTGACGGTTACCGAAAGGGGAGTTGCCGCCGAGCTGGACAGGCATGCGCAGCGCCGCGCAGTGGACCTGGATGTCGGGATTCCACCCGGCACGGATCTGGCGCGCACCATGGATCAAATCCGGGCAGTGGCAGAGGAGGTCTTGCCCAGCAACGCAACCCTGATTTTTCTGGGCGAGGCCGCCAGCCTTCAAGACAGCTCCCATGAAATGCTCATCACCTTTGGGCTTGCCTTGATTGTTGTGTTTTTGGTGCTGGCTGCGCAGTTTGAAAACATCGGCAGCGCGCTGGTGGTGATGTTCACCGTGCCGTTTGGTCTGGCGGCGGCCGCCTTTGCATTGCTGCTCACGCAGCAGTCCATCAATCTCTTCAGTCAGATTGGCTTGGTGTTGTTGATCGGATTGATGACCAAGAATGCGATTCTGCTGGTCGAAATGATGGACCAGTTGCGCGATGAGGGGCTCGACATTCCGAGCGCCATACGTCACGCAGCGACCTTGCGGCTGCGTCCCATTGCAATGACTGTGTTGTCCACCCTGTTGGGTGTTGCGCCTTTGGTGCTAAGCAGCGGACCAGGC
>DASUEC010000150.1:0-6435 GCA_036275255.1 Limnobacter sp.
TAGGGCTGATAGTTTTCAAACACCGAGGTGTAGGTAAGATCATGTTCAGCCGTGTGGGCGACTGCCGGCAACAGCAGTCCCAAGCAGGGCAGCAGGGTTCGTGATCGTAAATTCATGACTTCTCGCAATCATTCAATGCAACCAGGCAAGGCAAGCGTGTGGCTTGCCCATGCCCACCGATGATCAGATGGCGAGAATTTTGGGAGGTCGGTCTATGCGCCGCAAGTCGGCAGAGTGGTGCGCAGTTTGAAAAGGCAATTGTACGAGGCTGGCCTGTTGAACTGCGCCAAACCTGCCGGGGGCACTTGGCATGACAACCGCTGCGCAGGAGGGCGCACAATTGCAACAACCATGCAGCGATTTGACCACCGGCCCGCCTGGACCATCATCACCATCCATGCTGTGGACCGAATGGTCCATGTTGTGGTGCCCCATGTCTTGATGCCCGAGGTCGCCGTGACCCATGGCCTGGTGATGCCCGGCCGCCTGCACGCCCGATGCACCGCCTTGAAGGTGGCAGGCAAACATGCTGACCTGCGCCATGCCCTGGATGGGCAGGGCAAGCATCATGAGACACATGCAGACAAATCGGACGAGCTTTTTCATAGGCAGCAACATAGCAGTTACATGAAGACCCTGCAAGTTGGGGAAAATGACTAGCCCTAGGCGGCCACCTTCATGTTGGCGGCAATTGCACTGGCGGCCATGGCCGCCGGCGACTTGTTGAGGTAGTCCTGCGCAAGCTGCGTGGAACCTTCCTTGGCAGGGTCATACCAGGGGCTGAAATACGGCAACTGCTGAAGCAACAGCCAAAACGGGTTGGGCAGCAGTTGCTTGCGGGAGTCCTTGAACCACTCCACCCACATCCAGGGCTTGTAGACCGCAGGCTTTTTGTGGGCAAAACGGGGGTCTTGCCCCGCAATGTGCGCGGCACCATCCACCCACAGGCCGATGATCATGGGCACCACAATCGCTGCCAGGTAATAGCGGGACAGGTAATCCCCGCCCAGGTGCTTGTAGAGGTCGAATGCGACACTGCGGTGCTCCACCTCTTCGGCACCGTGCCAACGGATCAAATCCAGCAACACGGCATCGGCGTTTAGCTCGTCCCACTTTCGGTTTTCCAGCACATACATGCCCAGCACACAGGTCATGTGCTCAATGGTCGCCACCAGTCCGAGGCGCAGCAGCAGCCAGCGCTTCTCCATCCAGGCAGGCATTTTTCGGCCAAAGGGCTGATCGTCCAGCACCACCTCAAACAACCATGTCATGAGTTTCTGATTGCGCTCGGTCTTGATGCCCCGCGCAGCCAAGTACTCCTCGGTGGCCGAGCTGTGGCCACGTGCATGCATCGCCTCTTGCTTGATGAAACCGCGCACATCTTCCCGAAGTTTGTTGTCTTCCACCAAGGGCAAGGCCTTGTTGTACAGGCGGCAAAACCAGAACTCGCCTGCAGGCAAAATCAGATTGATCTCGTTGATGAAGTAGCTGGAAAAAGGCGCGTTGGGAATCCAGTCCAATGGGGTGTCAGACCAATCAAATTTGACGTTGCGCTGCTTGAGCGGCACATCGGTGTTGGATGCGGGGCGGGCGGCTTTTTTCCGCAACAAGGTGGTGGTCATGGTGAGTCTCCGGCGGCGTTGTGAAAGGTGACATTCTTCGATGTCATGGTTTGATCATAACCGGGAAGCCTCGGAACGGATAGTGGAATTGCTCTAGGGCTTGCCAAAGCAGGGCAGTCCATCCCGTGATCACGCCGTCAACAAAGACGCCTATTCCTTCAACGCCACCTGCTGCGCATTAAAACCACCGCCCAAGGCGCGGATCATGGCAAGGCTTGCACCTTGCTGACTTTGCCATGCCGAGGCCCAACTGAGCTGGGCCGCCAAAAGGTTGCGCTGGGCATCCAGCAATTCCAGCTGGTTGGAAACGCCGTTGTCAACCCGCAATTGGGCCAAACGCACCACCTCTTGCAGGCTTTGCACCTGCTTTTGGCGAGCCTCCAGGCGCTCACGCGCCTCGCGCTGGGCCACGATGGCGTCATACACCTCCTGGAATGCCGTGCGAATGCTGGCCTCGTATTGCAGCACGGCCTGATTGCGGCGCGCCACAGCGGCGTCGCGCTCATCAAACAAACGCCCGGCCTGGAAAATTGGCTGGGTGATTTGGGCCTGGAAATTCCAGATCTTGGCGGGACCTGTGAACAGGTTGTCCAGCATGGCGCTCTCGCGCCCGGCAAACCCACTCAGTGAAATGGAGGGAAAGAAGGCCTTGCGGGCGGCATCCAGATTGGCTTCGCCGGCCAGCAGTTGTTGTTCGGCTGCGGCCAAATCCGGCCTGCGCAAGAGCAACGCAGAGGGGGTGTCTGCCGGCAATATAAACAGCTTGGTCAGTTGCAGGTTGTCCACCACCAGCGCTGGGGCTTCTGGCGGGTTGCCTCCCACCACGACAGCCAATGCATTTTGGGCACGGGCCAAGGCTTCGCGGGTGTCTGGCAACTGGGCGCGCACCGATTCGTATTCAGCTTCGGTTTGGCGCAACTGCAGTTCATTGGTAAGACCCACATCGTAACGCTGCTTGGCCAGCTTGAAAGCCGCCTCCCGGCTCACCAGGGTTTGTTCCAGCACCCGCTCTTGCAGACCAAGCACACGCACTTGGGTGTACAGACTGGCCGCCGTGGCCGCCACACTCAGGCGCGCGCCGCGCAGGTTGTAGCCCTGCTGCATGAACCCTGCACGCGCTGCGTCGGTTAGGTCGCCAATGCGGCCCCACAAGTCAAGCTCCCACGTGGCACCCACGCCAAGTTGGGTGCTTTCATACACGTTTTGCCCACCAAACACAGGCACATTGCCCGCCTGCGTGGGTCGGTTTCGGCTCCCCGTGACCTGGCCAAACAAAGCGGGCCAGCGCTGGGATTTGGCAATGCCCAGCTGCGCACCGGCCTCATTCAGGCGCTCATTGGCCAAACGCACATCGGTGTTGTTCTTCAGCGCCATCTCCACGGTGGCGGTCAGCACCGGGTCGTTGAGCAACAGCCACCACGCCTCGTCTGTCACCTCATTCATGGTCACGCCCTTGACTTGGTCGGGCATGGCCACTTCAACACGTGCGGCATCGGTCTTGGGAACAAAGCGCTCCACCAGCGGGATCTGCGAGGCGCACCCGGTCAGTGTCAGGCCAAGCAAGATGGCGGTGGCTGATTTGTTGGGCAAGTTACTCAACATGCTTGCCCCCTTCTGGATTGATTTTGGATGAATCATTTGCTTCCTCTTCATCACGATGGTGTCGACCACCTGTTTTGCTTCTGTCAATCAGACGGTAAAACAGCGGTACAAAGAAAATTGCCAAGAGCGTGGCAGCGGTCATGCCGCCCATCACGCCTGTGCCAACCGCAGCGCGGGCGCCAGCACCGGCACCACTGGAAAATGCCAAGGGCACCACCCCGAGGATAAACGCAAACGAGGTCATCAAGATGGGGCGGAAGCGCAAACGCGCGGCCTCCAGCGAGGCCTCCAGCGCGCTCATGCCCTCCTCACGCTTGAGCACGGCAAATTCCACAATCAAAATTGCATTTTTTGCGGCCAGACCCAGCAAAGTCACCAAGCCAATCTGGAAGTACACGTCATTGGTCATGTCGCGCATCCAGACTGCGAGCAGCGCACCAAAAAGGCCAAAAGGCATTGCCAGCAACACCGAGAATGGCAGGGTCCATTTTTCATACTGTGCCGCCAAAATGAGGAACACCATCAAGGCACCCAGCACCAAGGCAAAACTCGATGAACCCGCTGAACGTTTTTCTTGGAAAGACGCGCCCGAGAACTCGTAGCTGAAATCATCGGGCAACACCTGCGCAGCAATGTCTTCAATGGCTGCAATCGCCTCGCCCGAGCTGATGCCAGGCGCACCGCTGCCCAGAAGCTTGACAGCCGGCAGGTTGTTGAATCGCTCCAGGGTTTCCGGGCCTTGCGAGTACTCCACGCGGGCCAAGGCAGAAATCGGGATCATTTCGCCCGTGTTTGAACGCACGTACATGTTGCCAATGTCGGTGGGGCTTTTGCGGTACTGCGCATCCGCCGACATCAACACCTGCCAGGTGCGGCCAAACTTGTTGAAGTCATTCACATAGTAAGAGCCGAGCGTTGCCGACAGGGTGTCGAACACATCGTTCACATTGACGCCCATGGCACGGGCTCGCTCGCGGTCCACATCCACATACAACTGGGGGGTGCCCGGGCGCCACAAGGTTTGCACACCGGCCAGGCGCGGGTCCTGATTGGCTTTGGCCATGAATGCATTCATGACCTCTGCCATTTTGGCTGGCCCACCTTCGCCACGGTTTTGAATATAAAACTCAAAGCCGCCTGCATTGCCCAGCCCAAAGATGGGCGGAGGGGCAAACGCCAGCACCAGGCCTTCCTGCACGCCCGCGGTGCGGCCAAAAAGCTCACCCACCAATTCCTGCGTGACCGCCTCGCGTTCATCCCAGTGACGCTGGGTGATGAACATGGTGGCTGCGCTGTTTTTGAAGCTGCCCCCCAGGAAGTCAAAACCGGTGAAGGCCACCGAATACTCGTTCGCCGGGTTGGCGGCCACAGCGTCCACCACTTGGGCCACCACTTTGTCGGTGCGCTGCAGCGTTGCACCGTCTGGCAAGAACACCGCCGCAATGAAGTAGCCTTGATCTTCATCGGGCACCAAGGATCCCGGCGTGGCTTTGAACAAACCTGCCGTCACAATCAACATCACTGCAAACAAGCCAATTCCAATGGCCGGGCGCAGGCTGATGAACTTCACACCGCTCACGTAGCGCCCAGTGACCCGGCCAAACCAGTTGTTGAACCAGGTAAAAAACTTGCCGGGCTTTTTGTGCTCATGCTTGAGCAACATCACGCACAATGAGGGTGTCAGCGTGAGCGCCACCACGCCCGACACAATCACGGCAATCGAGATGGTGATCGCAAACTGTCGATACAACTCACCGGTGAGCCCGCCCAAAAATGCAATCGGGATGAACACCGCCGAGAGCACCAGCACAATGGCGATTACCGGCCCAGTCACCTCCTGCATGGCTTTGATGGCCGCTTTGCGCGCACTCAAGCCCTCCTCATGCATGATTCGTTCAACGTTTTCAAGCACCACGATGGCGTCGTCCACCACAATGCCGATGGCCAACACCATGCCAAACAAGGTGAGTGTGTTGATGGAATAGCCCAGCACATACAAGCCGGCAAATGCGCCAAGCAGAGACACAGGCACCGCCAGAATTGGAATCAATGTGGCGCGCCAGTTTTGCAAAAACACGTACACCACAATGAACACGAGGATCATCGCCTCCACCAGGGTTTTAACCACCTCGCGGATAGACACCTCGACGAATCGCGTGGTGTCGTAGGGCACGGCATAATCCAGCCCCTGCGGGAAATCCTTGGCCAACTCATCGACTGTGCCTTTCACGGCGTCAGCCACGGCAAGGGCATTGGCGCCCGGTTGCAAAAACACGCCCACCAGAGTGGCTGGCTTGCCATTGATGCGGCCCACAAAATCGTAATCTTTGGAGCCCAGTTCAACACGGGCAACGTCTTTGAGACGCAGGGACGAACCGTCCGGATTCACACGAATCAGGATGTTCTCAAACTCCTCCACGCTTTGTAGGCGCCCCTGGGCGGTGATGGTGTACACCAGCTCTTGCCCGTTGCTGTTGGGTGCCTGCCCCACCTTGCCCGCAGCGAACTGCGCGTTTTGCTCATTGAGGGCGGCCACAATGTCCCGGGCAGTGAGTTTCAACTGGGCCATGCGGTCCGGCTTGATCCAGATTCGCATCGCATAGTCTTTGGCACCAAAAATTTGCACATTGGTGGTGCCCGGTATGCGCTTGATGCGGTCCAGCACATTCAAAGTCACATAGTTGGAGGTGTAAAAGTCGTCAAACCGACCATCGTCCGAATAAAACGCCAACACTTGCAAAAATGCGGAGGAGCCTTTGTTGACGGTCACGCCTTGCCTGCGCACCTCTTGCGGCAAGATGTTTTCAACCTGCTTGACGCGGTTGTTCACGTTGAGCGCCGCCTGGTCCGGGTCGGTGCCAATCTCAAAGGTCACCATGATCTCCACCACACCGCTGGACGCGGAGGTGGAGCTCATGTACATCATGTCTTCCACGCCGTTGATTGCATTCTCGATGGGTGCAGCCACTGTGCTTTCAATCACTTGGGCAGACGCGCCCGGATACACCGCACGCACCTGCACCACGGGCGGGGCAATCTCTGGATATTGGGCAATGGGCAGGCCACGCATGGCTGCCAAACCCGCAAGCATGATGAAAATGGACAGCACCGCGGCAAACACCGGCCTGTCGATAAAAAACTTTGAAAACATGTGGGATCCCCTTACTGCTTGGCTGCATCCGGGGCAGCTTGCGCCTGCCCGGCATCCGCT
>DASUEC010000151.1:0-4761 GCA_036275255.1 Limnobacter sp.
GCAGGGGCAGAGGCCCAGCCCGACATCTTTTTCGAGGGGGGGCCTCAGTTCAGGTGAGGCTCAGGGAGGGAATCACAGATTGGCCGTCGCCAAGGGGCTTGGCCACGGTGTGCTTCAAGGAGCAAGCGACAAGCTCAAGGAGCAAGCGCAAAGAGCAAGGCGCGAAAGCGGCGGGCTTAAGGAGCAAGCCCCAGGCTCAAAGAGCAAGCTGGAGGAAAGGTGCAAGGGGAATCGCTTCAGGCCAGTATTTTCTTGGCCGACTCGCTGGGAATCTGTTGCGCCCACACGAACTGCCGAGTGTCATCCGCAGTCATGGGGCGGGCAAGGCCGAAGCCCTGCAGTTCGAGCACACCCGATTCAATCAGGAAGTCGCGTTGTTCTGCGGTCTCTACGCCCTCTGCCACCACCCCCATTCCCAAGGCCTTGGCCATGGCCAGCACAGTTCGGGAAATGATCACACTGTCCTGTTTGGTGGGAAGTTCATTGACGAATGAGCGATCCAGCTTGATGGATTGCACAGGCATTTTGTGCAACATGGCCAGTGAGGAATATCCGGTGCCAAAATCGTCAATCGACAGTGTGATGCCAAGGTCGTGAAGGCGGTTCAGGTCTTCCAAAACACTTTCATGGTTTTGCATCAGCACGGTCTCGGTCAGTTCAAGTTCAAGAAGTTTGGCCTCGACGCCGGTGAGCTTGAGTGTTTTGCTCACGGTGTCGCACAATTTGCCGTCCAGCAGCTGAATGCCGGACACATTCACCGAGACGCTGATGGGTTGTTTGAGTTTTCTGTTGGTGTCTTTTAACCATTTGCATGATTTTCGCAGCACCTGTTCTCCCATCGCGACGATCAATCCGGTTTCTTCGGCAATTGGAATGAATTGTGCCGGTGGGATCAGTTCGCCTGTGCGTGATCGCATTCTTGCAAGTGCCTCGACGGCACAAATGCTGCCATCGGCGTTGAATCTTGGTTGGTAATGCACCTCAATCCGATCGTGGATGATTGCGTCATGCAGATCGTTTTCCAGGTCCACTTTGGTTTGCAAGGTGGCGCTCATGTTTGCATGGAAGACGCGCACGGTGTTTTTTCCGGCTTGTTTGGCCTGGTACATCGCAATGTCTGCATTCTTGAGAAGGCTTTCAACCTCTCGTCCGTCGTCGGGGAAAAGTGATACACCCACCGAAGCGCCGACATAGATTTTTTTGTCGCCCAGTTCAAAGGGCTTTTTACTCACTGCATCGACCACCTTGCGGCCCACATTGAAAGCCGTGTCCTGGTCTGCAATGTATGGCAGGGTGATGACAAACTCATCGCCAGACAGACGGGCGACCACGTCTGAACTGCGCACCACACTGCGAAGCCGTCTGGACACGGCGACCAGCAGATCATCGCCCCGGTCATGCCCCAGTGTGTCGTTGACCGCTTTGAATCCGTCCAGGTCGATGAACAGCAAGCCCATTTTGAAATCCTTGACCTGGTCATTGGCAAGCAACTCTGCCAGTGTTTGAGTGAGTGCCAAGCGGTTGGGCAAACCAGTCAACGAGTCATGTGTGGCCTGGTGACGCATCTTGTTCTCGTTGCGCTTGATGGAGCTGATGTCGGTGAAGAATATTGAAATCAATTCATCGCTGGGGTAGGCCTTGACCTGGTACCACATGTCGTTGCCAGGTTCTTGCCACTGGAACGTCTCAGGCAGCATGCTGCCTTTGGCTTGGTTCAGGTATTTGAACAGCGGGGTTTTCTTGAGGTGGGGCGCACGTTCCCAGATCATCCGGCCCAACAGCAAAGGGGTCGATTTGCCCAGCAGTTCTGCACCTTTTTCATTCACATAGTGGATATGCCCCTGCAGGTCGATTGCAAAAAACGCATCGTCCATGGATTCCAGAATGCTGTTGATTCGCTCCTCGCTTTTGAGCAGGGCCTCCTCCAGGTTGTGCTTGCCAGACCGCCCGATGAGAAGAATCTCCTTGCCGGTGCTGGCGGCTGTCCAGTCAAAGTACAACACATCGTTGTTGGTGTTGCGCAAACGGAAAGAGCCTTCAGCTGCATCGGTTTGGTATTTGACTTGGTCGACAAGACGTTTGAATTGGCCCACGTCTGTACGAAACACAAGGTTGCTTGCATCCAGACCTTGCATGTGCTGGCTGCCTTGCCCGAGGAAGACTTCGAGTGCAGGGCTGATTTTAAGAATCCGGCCTTTGTCATCCACGACCAGAACAACACTCCGATTGGTTTGTTGATCAAGTCCCTGATTTGCCTTGCTTGTGCTGCTTTTGCCTGCGGCAGGCTGGGTGCGTTCATGGCCGGCCTGGGGGTCGCTCGGCTGTTCTACCAGCACTGCAAATTCGCCTCGGTTCCACAACTGGACGCGTCGCCATTGCTGCTCAATTCGCACATGACCCGTCCAGCCTTGCGCTTGTTGCATGGCATTGACCAAAGCCCGGTAAACCGCCATGCCAAAGCGATGGGTAATCAGGTCTGGCCCGGAGCGGAATCCCAACTCCTGTCTGAAACATTTGCTTGCCGCGACCAGGCTTAGCTCATCATGCCGTGTGGTCAGCAGGGCGTAGCGCACGGTTTGGCTCTCCAGCAGCTCGCTGATCAGTGGATCATCCAGCGCCATGCTCAAGCTCATACATCAAACCTCGATAGCCGCCTTTCGAGTTCGCGCATCAAGTCGTCGGATCTCAAAATGGTTTGAACGGTGCTGTTCAGTGTTCGCAGGGCATTTTCTGCGCGGGCCTGCATGCTTTCCATTGCACCCAGAACCTCCCAGCCCTGGCGCTGGTTGCCATGGCCATTTTCAACCCATTGATGTGTGGCTCGGTCCACCGAGACCACCTGATTTTCGATCGCACTCAATCCACTCTTGAGCAAGTCCATTTTCGCCATGAAAGTCTGAGTCCTTTCATTGAGCCCGTCGAGCAAGGCGACCGCAGCGGCCACATGCTGGGCTGCCCCTGCATCCAGTCCTCCACTTGTTTCACGCTGAATGGTGTTGAGCAGTTGATGGCTGTCAAAAGCCTGTTTGCTGATCTTGTGAAGTTGTTCCATCGACTGGTTCAGTTCGTTGAGCAAATCGAAGCAGTCATCAGTGATTTTTTTCGAAAGATCCGCCGTGCTCTGCCCCAAACGGGTTTGGTTGCCCAGATTTTGTACAAAATCCCGAAGGCTTTTGGAGGCGGATGCGCTGTCTTCAATCTGCTGGTTGTTGTCCACCCCCAATTCTTTGGCAATCAATGACAACTCCCTCACATCCGTGCGCAGCATTTTGAAGGCCGCCACAATGAAACTCATGTTGTCGGCGTATTCATTGAACACCCGGCCTGTGGTGGAGATGACACCAAACTCGTTGGGCTGTGCACGCACGCGAAGATTAACACCCCGGTCTTTGTCGAGGTGCCCCAGGAGTTGGGCACCTTCGGCAGCAACAAGGGCATGCTGTCGCAGGGTGTAGGCGATCAGGCAGAGAATGGCCACTTCCACTGCCACGTAAAACCCATGCAGGGCCACGGCGGGCAAACCGGAAAAAGGCCCACGGAATACATAACATTGGTAGCCTGCCTGTTGCAGCAAGTCAAACACAAGGTGGTGTAGAACAATGATCAGTCCCATGCTGATGAGTGGTCGGGCATCCCTGTAGGCCAACATGACCGGCAGCAGCATGAAAAAACTGAAATGGTACTCTGTGAGCCCTTGGGCCAAGTGCACGTGCAAAGCGCCCATGCCCACCAACAGGGCCGCATGCACATGCATGGTCCAGGCGTGGCCCGTGGCGTAGCGGGTTACCACCAGCCCGCACAAAAACAACGGTGTACCCCACAGCAGGGCTTGGTCAAGGCGGTTGTAGGCCCAACCTTCGATCAAGGCGAACAGGAGGCAGGCAAAACCGACAATCACGCAGATCCAGTCGGCCTGCTTGCGAATGTCTGCCAGCGATGTGGCTGCAGCGCCGGGGTGGGTTAGTGCGTGAAGCAAACCCGTCGGGCTTGCCGGTGCCTGCATGGCCGAGGTCGGGGCGTGCATTGGGAATCTCTCGAGACGGGCTTTAACAAGATGTACGCCTCAAGAATAAAGGGGACAGGGCGAGTTTAATCACCCGAATAAGCCGGGTTTTCTCGCCTAGAAATGCTCTTCGGTGGACAGCAAGCGCCACTGCCCCGGTGGCAGGTCACCCAGCATCACCTTGCCAATCCGGACGCGTTTCAAGCCCACCACCTTGAGTCCGACCATTTCGCACATTCTGCGAATCTGTCGCTTTTTGCCTTCGATCAAGACAAAGCGCAATTGGTCTTCGTTTTGCCAGCTCACCCTGGCGGGTTTCAAAGCCTCGCCATCCAGGCTCAAACCATGGCGCAGCAAATCCAGCCCCCGGTCACGCAGTTCGCCTTCTACCCGAACCAGGTACTCCTTTTCAACGGTGGAGTTGGCATCAATCAGTTGTTTTGCAATGCGCCCGTCCTGTGTCAGCACCAGCAGCCCTGTCGAGTCAATGTCAAGTCGGCCCGCTGGCGCGAGCCCTTTCAACATGGCCGGCTGAAAGGGCGTGGCGGTTTTTTTGTCGAACTGGTTGTCCGCGCCAATGCACTCCATGGCGGCCTTGTAGCGGCCCTCTGGTTGGCCAGAAACAACCCCGATGGGTTTGTGGTACAGAATGGTCACCTGTTTGCTCAGCGTGCTTTTGGCGCGTGCGTCCAGGTCAATCTTGGCGGTGGGCAGTACTTTCACACCCAATTCACTCACCACTTGCCCGTTCACCCGGA
>DASUEC010000152.1:0-3228 GCA_036275255.1 Limnobacter sp.
ACCCACCTTTAGAACAATTTTTCCAACGGATTGACCGGACTCCATGTGCGCATGGGCCTGTGCCACCTCAGACAGCGGGAACACCGCTTCGACCAGGGCTTTAAGATGGCCTTTTGCAAAGCCATCAGCAAGCTCAGCCGACACTTCAGCACACAGCCTCGCTTTAAATTCAGCACTTCTTGGCCGCAGTGTGTTGCCAGTCAACACCGCCCGTTTACTCATTAGTCTTGCTGCATCAAGCTGGCCATAGCGACCACCCAGCAAGGCAATAACGATGATCTTCCCATGCTCGGCCACGCATTTGAGGTTGCGATTGAGGTATTCGCCCGCAACCATGTCGAGCACCACATCCACACCGTGGCCTTTTGTGTCGTGCAGAACCCGATCTTCCCATGGCTCTGACTTGTAAATGTATGGAATAGCACCCAAACTGCGGCAATAATCGGCCTTTCTGGCATCGCCCACGGTGACATGAACTTGCGCGCCGTGCCGTTTACACAATTGAATGGCTGCTGTGCCAATGCCGCTGCTGCCGCCATGCACCAAAACCTTGGAGCCAGCACCCATGCCAGCGGTCCACACCAGATTTTGCCAAACAGTGAGGTACACCTCGGGCAAGCTTGCTGCCTGCACTGCGGTCAACCCAGCTGGGACAGGCATGCACTGCGCGGCGGGCACACTGACGTATTCTGCATAACCACCACCATTGCAAAGCGCCATCACCCGTTGCCCCAAAAGCCCGGGATCAACCCCCTCACCGAGGGAACACACACAACCCGCCACCTCCAAACCCAACAGCGGACTGGCACCTGCAGGCGGTGGATAAAAACCCGCGCGTTGCAAGACATCCGGACGATTTACTCCGGCTGCATGCACACGAACGAGCACTTCGCCAAAGCCCGGTTTGGGCGTGGGCAGCTCAATTAACTCAAGCTGATCCACACCACCAGGCATGCGCACAGAAACCGCGCGCATGCTGGCGGGGAGCATGGTGTTACGCGCCCATGGCCTCATCAGGCCTCGGGCTGAGCTTCCGATGTGCCCTCGGCGGTTGCCTCAGCGGGTGCATCAGAACCGAGCAAGGCTTTCATGGACAAGCGCAGCCGCCCCTTCTCGTCGGCCTCGAGCACCTTTACACGAACCTGCTGACCTTCCTTGAGGTAATCACCCACCGTGTTGACACGCTCATTGGCAATCTGGGAAATGTGAAGCAAACCGTCTTTGCCTGGCAGCACGCTTACGATGGCGCCGAAGTCCAACAGCTTGAGCACGGTGCCTTCATAGACGGCACCCACTTCAACTTCTGCGGTGATCTCTTCAATCTTCTTCTTGGCACGCTCGCCAGCTTCGCTGTCCACAGAGGCGATGGTGATGGAGCCATCTTCCTTGATGTCGATGCTTGCGCCAGTCTCTTCGGTGATCGAGCGAATGGTTGCACCGCCTTTGCCAATCACGTCGCGGATCTTTTCGGGATTGATCTTCATGGAGATCATTCGAGGGGCATAGGCGGACAATTCGCCAACACCGCCGGATGCCTGTTTCATGATACCCAGAATGTGCATGCGGCCTTCGCGGGCCTGCGCCAGCGCGACCTGCATGATTTCTTTGGTAATGCCCTGGATTTTGATGTCCATTTGCAGCGCAGTAACACCATTTTCGGTGCCAGCCACTTTGAAATCCATGTCGCCGAGGTGATCTTCATCACCCAGAATATCGGTGAGCACGGCGAACTTGTTGTCTTCTTTGATGAGACCCATGGCAATGCCTGCCACCAGCTCTTTCATGGGCACACCCGCGTCCATCAAGGACAGACAGCCCCCGCAAACGGATGCCATGGAGCTGGAACCGTTGGATTCGGTGATCTCTGAAACCACGCGCATGGTGTACTGAAAATCTTCTGTCTTGGGCAAAAGGTTCTCAAGCGCACGGCGTGCCAAGCGGCCGTGGCCAATTTCACGGCGCTTGGGGGCACCCATGCGACCACATTCACCCGTTGCATAGGGAGGCATGTTGTAATGCATCATGAAACGGTCGCGGTATTCGCCCGCGATCGCGTCGATGATTTGTTCGTCGCGGCCAGTGCCCAAGGTGGTGACCACCAGGGCCTGGGTTTCGCCTCGGGTAAACAATGCGGAACCGTGAGCACGGGGTAACACACCGGTGCGGATGGTGATGGGACGCACAGTGCGTGTATCCCGACCATCGATTCGGGGTTCGCCATTGAGGATTTGCCCCCGTACGATTTTGGCTTCGAGGTTGAACAACACATCGCCAACATCGGCTGCGGTAATGCCAGCCATGCCTGCTTCACCCAACTTGGCGGGCAACTCGGCATTCACTTCGGCAGATATTTCCTTCAGGCGCTGGCTGCGTGCCTGCTTCTGGGTGATTTTGTAAGCGGCGGCCAGCTTGTCGCCAGCCAATTCGGTGATGGCTGCAATCAGTGGCTCATTTTTGGGGGCAGGCTGCCAATCCCACTCTGCCTTGCCCGCCTTGGCAACCAAGGCGTGAATGGCATTGATCACGGTTTGCATTTGCTCATGACCATAAACCACGGCACCCAGCATTACGTCTTCTGGCAGCTCATGGGCATCGGATTCAACCATCAATACCGCGGCCTCTGTGCCTGCCACGACCAGATCGAGCTTGCTTTCTTTCAGTTGACTTGTCGTGGGATTCAACACGTATTCGTTGTTGACGTAACCCACGCGGGCCGCACCAATCGGGCCGTTGAAAGGAATGCCGGCAATCGCCAGCGCAGCCGATGCGCCAATCATGGCTGGAATGTCGGCATCCACTTCAGGATTGGAAGACAAAACAGTGAGCGCAACCTGCACTTCGTTGTAGAAGCCTTCAGGAAAAAGGGGGCGCAAGGGGCGGTCGATCAGGCGGGCGGTGAGGGTTTCTTTCTCGGTGGCCTTGCCCTCGCGCTTGAAAAAGCCGCCGGGAATGCGACCCGCGGCGTAGAATTTCTCGATGTAGTCCACGGTGAGTGGAAAAAAGTCCTGGCCAGGTTTGGCAGTTTTTGCGGCAACAACGGTCGCCAGCACAACAGTGTCATCTACGTTTACAACAACAGCACCGTCGGCTTGACGGGCAATTTCACCAGTTTCCAGGGTTACGGTGTGTTGACCCAACTGGAATGATTCACGATGAATTTCGAACACTTTCTTCTTCCTTTTAGTAATCCCGATGAGACAATTCTCAGCGCGGGAGCCCGTGAGTTAA
>DASUEC010000153.1:0-6853 GCA_036275255.1 Limnobacter sp.
TAAGACGGGTGCGATGACACTGCTTGGTTCGTCATAAATGCGGGAGCTTGCGGTTTGTTTATCGAGGTCAGCGATGTTGTTCCTGTAGTAGTTTTCGATCGCCTGCCACGCAGGCTTCAATTTTTCTCTAGGTGTGATTGGGTAAAACCTAGGACGAATGTTGGCATAAATTTCAACGCACATTATCGTTAGGAAAACCCCTCGAATTGCTTTCAAGTATTCATCTACCACCGCCTTTTCTTCTGGGATAAGTCCATCTTTTAACAACTGCCTCTGTCCTAGAGATCGTGCGAAGAAGGTTTGAAATTGATCATTGACCCATTTCTTTCTGGCGTTCAGTTCACCCTCCTGATAAGACCTTTCACAGTCGTTTTCGTCGATCGGAAACGAGGTTGAGACTTCGCTTCGCCGACTGAATATCCATTCCATCAGATGTTGGTTGGACGTTCTGATTTTCTCTTGAACTTCTAAAGGCAGCTTGCTCCATTTAACAAAGATGGATGAGTCAAATTGCGGCCTGTTTTGAAGTTTGCCTAGAAGAGTGACTCGTGAATCATGCGCATTGCACTCTTCGTCTGCCAAAATAAACCCCATCAAATCCGTATGGTCTCTCTGTTCAAGCTGCTCTTTCAAGATTGGGAGATACTGCGCAGGCACACTTTGTTCGATCAGTTGTTGAAGTGGATTTGCCAGTCTTGTGGTTGTGGAGGATTTGACCTTTTTCAAGCAAGGGGCCGCGTCGTGGTTGTTGTTATTGTTTCGCACTCGTTTCTTGCCCAATGTATTAGAAATCTCCCGACTCGCCTTGGTGGTCGGTGATTCTATTTTTGAGGATGCGGTTCCGGCCTCAAGAGCCACGGTATAAAGCGCTGGGTCCCGGCTGCTTTTCAGGTAGGTGAGGTAGGTCATTTTTACCTGCTGAGTCGTCTAAAGCATCTTTGGTATACAAAGGCAGCGTGAAGTTCGAAGGGATTTCACTCTGCATGCCCAAACCTGCGAGGGGGTGCAGCACCACGACACATGGTGCTCACCAAGCGCAAATCGGGCCTGGTGCCTCTGGAGTACCTGCGCATCACCTTCAAAGACGTCATCGTCAGCGACATCGACATCGACATTTCCTTGGGGGCGCGCGATCTCGCCAAAATCGGTGTCTCGGGTGGCACGCTTCAGCAATTGCTGCGCAGCGGTCAACTGTTTCGTATTGTCCGTGGTCTCTATGTTTCTCCGTAGAAGGCAGTAACCGAACACGATTAACTGGCGCAGTTGGTAACCAAATATCCACTCATTGTTTTTTGCTTGCTCACCGCGCTTAAAATCCACGGTCTCACAACTCAAAATCCGCATCAGGTGGGCGCAATTTCAAACAACGCGCGTACGCCAAGCCTTGGCTATCTGCCGTTGCGTGTTGTTCGGTTCTCTAATCCAGATGTTGGTATTCAACAAATTGCAATCGATGACGTCACCTAAATCGTGGTCACGACAGTGGCAAAAACGGTGGCTGATTGTTTCAAATTTCGAAATAAGATCGCGCTAGACATTGCACTTGAAGCGCTGCGCGATGCTTGGCGGATGAAAAAGGTTTCGATGGTTGAGGTGAGGGAGGCTGCATAACTTTGCCGGGTTGCCAATGAGATGCGCCCTTACCCGGAAAGCTCGGTATGAGTACAAAAAACTTGGCTGCCTCCATCCGAGCAGGATTGCTGAACAAGGCCAAGGTGGAGGGAGTTGATTTTCAGCTTCTACTCACACGCTATGCCCTTGAGCCAAACTCGGAACATCGATCTGTTGGGTTTTGGGTTGGCGGAAATTCCGCACTTGTTAACGGTCTTCAAAAGTTTGTGTGAATTGAAAGTCGATGATGGCATCGCTTTTGATTCAGCCACCATTAAGGCTGAAGAGATCCGAAAAGAAGCGAATTGTTTTGGAACAAGAGTCACTGTGCTTGGTTTGCTGGATGTGCAAAGTGTCCTGTGCAAATCGACATTGGATGCGGCGAAGCAGTGACCCCGGTGCCAGAGACGACGGCCTATCGCGTGATGTTTGATGAGATGCCAAAACCGTTGTCGCGGATATGCCCCGATACACAGTGGTTGCCGAAAAACTTGATGCGATAATTTCACTGGGCATGACCAGTAGTTGAATGAAAGACTACTCCGACCCGCGGATCATATTGAAAGACTCCCAATTGGACTCATCAACCCTTGCCCAGGCGGTCTATGCCACCATGAGCCGCCGTGGAACCCCCCAACCAACAGGCACTCCACTCGGGCTTCGTCAGCAGTTTGCAACCGATATGCAAAAAAATTCAATGGAACGCCTTCGTGAAGCGCAACAGGCTGAACGCAGATTCTCTTGGGGCAACGGCTTGCTTTCTGAGAACTAAACTCAGCTTCGCATTTGAAATATAGAGAATCAGAATTTACCTGGACCAAAATCCAGGATCCTGGCAGGCGGTTAGCAGGGTTTGCAAGCCTCAGTTCAGGTTTGTCTTATTGCCCCATGTGAAGACACCTCCTCAACTTTGTTACCAATCGGTCACTTTGTCCGCGAGTCTGTGTAATATGTTGGAAAATCTCAAAATTTTCGGGTTCGCATGGATATTCAGACGCAAATCGATAATGGCTTGATGACCATCACCATCAACCGGCCTGACCGCAAAAACTCATTCACCAATGCGATGTACATGGCCATTGGCGATGCGTTCCGTGACGCCACGCACAGCAGCGCCGTCAAAGTAGTTCTGGTGAAAGGGCACGAGGGCTGTTTTTCTGCCGGCAACGACTTGGGTGACTTTTTAAATGCACCCCCCAAAGACCTGGAAGCCCCCGTGTTTCGCTTTTTGCGCTTGCTGAGCAACTTCCCCAAGCCCGTGGTGGCTCAGGTGCAGGGCGTGGCTGTGGGCATCGGCACCACCATGCTGCTGCATTGCGACCTGGTGTACGCAGCCAGCACGGCCAAGTTTTCCATGCCTTTCACCAAGCTGGGTTTGTGCCCCGAGGCGGCCAGCAGTTTGCTACTACCCCAGTTGGCCGGTTATCAAAAGGCGGCAGAGTTGCTGTTGCTGGGCGACATGTTCACCGCGCTGAAGGCCTACGACAGTGGCATTGTCAGCGATGTGCTGGAGCCTGAAAAACTGGAGGCCCATGTGCAGGCGCAAGTGGCCAAGTTGCTGGCCTTGCCCCTGCCCAGTCTGCTCACCAGCAAGCGCCTCATGAAGGCCGCCAACAAACCAGCCGTGGCCGCCAAAATGGCGGAAGAGGGCGAACTGTTTATCGCCATGCTCACCCAGCCCCAGGCCAAAGAGGCGTTTTCTGCCTTTGCAGAAAAGCGCACACCCAATTTTCAGCAATTCGAGCGCAAGTAAGGCGCAAGCAGCAGGTGCACCGATTCAGTTCGGTGCAAGTATTCTCTTTTAGTGTGCTCATTTGCACCGCAAGCAAAGGCTTTGTATGACCACCGCTTTGTCCTCCATTCTCTCTGGCCGCCGCCTGGATGGCGACACCGTCACCTTCACCGCCACTGACGATTGGGCGCAGGGGCGCACCATGTTTGGTGGCTTTTTGTCTGCCTTGGCCGTGGTGGCCATGCGCGACACCTTGGGCCTGGACATTCCCTTGCGTGCCTTGCAAACCAATTTTGTTGGGCCCGTGGCACCCGGCGAGGTGGTGTACCGCACCCGCCTGCTGCGGCAGGGCAAAAGCGTGTGCCAGGTGCATTGCGAAATTTACAGCCAAGATGTGTTGGCCGGCCTGGTGGTGGGTGTGTTTGGCAGTGCGCGGGAGACCATGCTGCCGGTCAAAACACCCAGCCGGATTGCCCTGCCCAAAGCGGTGGACGACATTCAGCCCTTGCCTTTCATCCCCAAAATCACGCCCAACTTTTTACAACACATCGAGATGCGTTGGGCGGTGGGCAACATTCCTTACATGGGCAACGGCAGTTGGGAAAGTGGCATTCACATTCGCTGCACCGATAAAAACCTCAGCCCCGAAGTGCTGATCGTGATGTTGAGTGACGGGCCACCCACCCCGTGCCTGAGCCACTTCCGAGGGCCTGTGATGGCCAGCTCGGTGAGTTGGTCGCTGGAGTTGCCACCCTTGCCTTTGGAGACGCTTGAAGATGGCTGGTTCCAGATCGACATGGACACTCTGGGTGCGGCCGACGGTTATGTGAACCAAACCGCCAAACTCTGGACCCCCAGTGGGCAATTGGCCTCGCTGGGTTACCAGGTGGTGGCGGTGTACGGTTGAGCAGGGCGTTGGCTTTGCGGCGCAAGTCCTCCGGTTTATAGTGGGGTTGTTGCTTAGCGATGAGGTGTTCATGCACTTGGTGTACCAGGCCGACAACCTGATTGAAGCCCACATCGTGGCCGGCATGCTCCAGTCTTGCGAGATTGCAGTGCATGTGGGCGGCCATTACCTGCAGGGTGGGGTGGGCGATTTGTCCCCGGCGGGCATGGTGAGCCTGTATGTGATGCATGCAGAACAATTGCCCCTGGCGCAAACCCTTTTGGCCCAATATCAACGTGAATCCTCCATGGCCGACCTGGTTTCAGCCCGGGGGGATGACTGGCAAGTCAAGCCCATTTAGTTTTTTCCAAAATTTCCGGAGTTGTGCATGTTGCTGAAGTTTGTTGCGGCCTTGTTGCTAGGGGTGGTGTGGGGCACAGTGGCCCAAAGCCAGATCAACTTGCAAGCCTTGGCCGAGCTGGGTGTACCGATTGCCATGGACACCCGCCTGCAGGTCACCTTGCATGACCTGTGGAACTTTGGCCCAGTATACGCAGTCCTCTACGGAGGCAGTTTTGTGGCGTCACAGGCCGTTGCATTGCTGTTAACCCGTTTTGTTGGCATGCCCTGGCGGACTGCGTTGTGCACTCTGGGGGCGGCCCTTGGCCTGTGGGTAACTTTCAAAGTGGTAGACATGATTGCACCAATGCCAACCCTGATTGCCGCCACACGTGGTGTAGGCGGCACCTTGTCCATGCTTGCTGGCGCTGCGCTGGCGGGGTATCTATTTTCCAAAGGCACAGCAACGCCCAGGCAAGGCGCGCTCAGCACACGCACATCGATGTTGGCCATGGCCGTGCTGGTAAGCGGTGCGACCCTTCTTCCGGCTGAACCTGCGTTTGCGCAAGCCAAAACCGCCTACACAGTGAACACCTTTGTGGATGGTCTTCAAAACCCCTGGGGCATGGCGTTTCTGCCCGATGGCCGCGCCTTGGTGACCGAAAAACAGGGCCGCCTGCGTGTGGTGGAGGCCAATTGTAAGCTCAACCCGCAACCGCTGAAGGGCATGCCCAGCGTGCACTTCGGTGGTCAGGCTGGTTTGTTCGATGTGCTGCCCGCCAAGGATTTTGAACAGTCCAAACGCTTGTACATCAGCTATGCCTGCGGCACGCGGCAAGCCAATCACCTGTGTGTGTCCAGTGCGGTGCTGGGCAATGGGGAGCTGTTGCAGGTCAAAGAAATTTTTCGCTCTCACATGGCCAAATCCGGCAACGCCCACTATGGTGGCCGCATGGACTGGTTGCCCGACAACACGCTAATTGTTACCTTGGGCGATGGTTACGATTACCGCGAAGAAGCGCAAAACCTCAACAATCACTTGGGCAAGATTGTGCGCATCAATGCCGATGGCAGCGTACCCGCCAACAATCCTTTTTCAGGCAAGCAGGGTGCCCGCCCAGAGATCTACAGCCTGGGCCACCGAAATGTGCAAGGCTTGGTGTACGACTCTGTCGGCAAGCGTTTGCTGGCGCATGAGCACGGTGCACGCGGCGGCGATGAAATCAATGTGATTGAGCCAGGCAAAAACTATGGCTGGCCCAAGGCCACTTATGGTGTGGATTACAGCGGAGCACAAATTTCCCCTTTCAAGACCTTCGATGGCACCGAGCAGCCCGCCATCTATTGGGTGCCCTCCATTGCGCCATCTGGCATGGCGGTTTACAACGGCGAGCTTTTCCCGGCCTGGAAGGGCGACGTGTTGGTGGGCGCCCTGCGTGCTCAACAGGTCAGCCGTGTCACTGTCACCGGTAACAAGGGCGTAGAAAAGGAAGTGCTGTTCAAAGAGGTGGGCGAGCGCATTCGGGATGTGAGGGTGGGTCCAGACGGGGCCGTGTACCTGCTGACCGACAATTCGGACGGACGGGTGTTGAGGGTCACGCCAAAATAAATTGACTAAGTAGTTTCCACATTTGTGATAAGGGCTGCGTGCTGTCACGCAGCCTTTTTTTACGGCTTCCAATGCTTGGTGAAGCTTCGATGCTTAAAAATTTTTAATCCAGATGATTTGTTTTTGATAACTAAAAATCATGGATTCACCTCGTGTTAATGGGTTTATTTGTTTTATTTGGAAAATAAGGTTCATTTAATGAATTAAATGTGGGGGGCTGATTGTGAAACCTTCCCTGCCTTGATCTCGCTTGAGTTATTTTTCACTGCCAAATCGTGGTACACATCGGCTTTCCACAATATGGATAACCACAATTGCTGCTTTCTTCTGCGATTCTGATACTTCTGCAACCTGTGCAACAAGCACGGTTGTAAAACACCATGTGCAGTAAATTCAAAGGAGGTTTTTCAGTGAAGAAATCAATCAAATCCATCCTCGCGGTCGCACTGTTTGGCTTGGCTGGCGTTGCACAAGCCAACGACGCCTATCCAAGCAAAACCATCACCATGCTGATCCCGTTTGCCGCAGGTGGTCCCACAGACACGGTGGGTCGTTTGGTTGCACAATCCATGTCCAAAGACCTGGGTCAACAAGTGATTGTTGAAAACCTTGGTGGTGCTGGTGGTACCCTGGCCGCAGCAAAGGCCGCGCGTTCCCCTGCAGACGGCTATAACAT
>DASUEC010000154.1:0-9069 GCA_036275255.1 Limnobacter sp.
TCACTCATCGCTTGTCGTGCGTAAAGATTGGCCTCGGCATTGATCAGGATGTCGGCCAGTTGCTGGTAGGCCGCACCCCAGGCATCAATGATTTGGGGCAGGGCCGCTTCGCCGAGCACCTCCTTCATGGCGGCCAGCAAGCATTCGCCAACAATGGGGTAATGCTCAGCTTTCACGCCAAGTGAGGCGTGCTTGTTGGCCATCCGAGTTACCGCACTCATGAGCACCGTGGGGTTGTCGATGTGTCTGGCGTAAGCCAGCACTGCGTTGGCCAAGGCGCGCGGTTGTGTGCCTTGCGCCTGGTGTGCCGGGTTGAAAAACTGTTTCACTTGGGGGTAGCGCGCAAACATCAGCTGATAGAAGTGCGTGGTGAGTGCTTCGCCCCCTTCCTCCAGGGTGGGGATGGTGGCTTTGATCCATTGTTTTTGTTCTGCGGTGACGGCCATGGCATGCTCCTTGTTTTGACAGCGAACCCCCAAGGCATATCAAAACCCGTGCCAGACGCTCAAATGTTGCATAACATCTTGTTACGATGGAATTTATTGTTATTTAACGGCTGTAAGGCAATGAAAAATATTGTTGTAGTAACAATTTCAATATATTGTTTAAATAACAATATTATTGTTATTTAAACAATGGCTGAGCTCACGAGTTTTGTATTGGCGGTGGTCGAGGATCTGGGCAGTGAGTTGGAGATCGCAGACCGTTATGCCCGTTTTGTGAATGCCCTGGCGGCTGCGTTGCCTGGGCATGCCTGTGCCTTGCTCAAAACGGAGGGCAACGCATTGAGGCCTGTGGCTGTTCGAGGTTTGGTCCCGGACAGCCTTGGCAGGCGGTTTGAACTGCAGGAACATCCGCGGCTGAACACCATTGTGACTTATCGAGGCGTAACTCATTTTCCGCACAAGTCCACCCTGCCAGACCCCTACGATGGCTTGATTGAGGGGGTGCATGCAGGAAACCTGCATGTGCATGATTGCATGGGTTGTGCCTTGCATGTGAATGGCAAGGTCTGGGGGGTCATTACGCTGGATTCATTGAAGGCCGGGGTGTTTGACACCAAGGTGGAACGGGCGTTGGCCACGTTTGCCCGTCTTGGGGAGGCGGTGGTGCATGTGGCAGAACTCACGACGCGTGCCCAACAGACGGTTCAATTGCTGGGGCAGGGGCAAGATGCCGCCTCGCTGGGTGCCTTGGAGGGTGTGCAGGTGGCCAGGCGCGAAATGATTGGGGAGAGCGCTCCCATGCTGGCATTGAAGCAAGAGATCATGACGGTGGCCAACAGCATGCTGTCAGTGCTGGTTCATGGGGAAACCGGCGTTGGCAAAGAGCTTGTGGCGCAGGCTTTGCACACGTTCTCACCCAGAGGTCACCGTCCAATGGTGGTCATCAATTGTGCTGCATTGCCTGATCAGCTCATTGAAAGTGAGCTTTTTGGGCATGTGAAGGGCGCATTTTCCGGGGCGGATCGGGATCGGCAAGGCAAGTTTGAGTTGGCAAATGGCGGCACGCTCTTTCTGGATGAGGTGGGCGAATTGAGCCCCGCAGCACAAGCAAAGCTGCTTCGTGTGCTGCAAAGTGGGCAGGTGCAACGTGTGGGCAGCGACCGTGAACACCGGGTGGATGTGCGTGTGGTTGCTGCAAGCAATCGGGATTTGGTCTCCGAGGTGAGGGCGGGGCGGTTTCGTGCAGACCTGTATCACCGGCTTTGCATGTACCCTTTGCATGTGCCCGCGCTCCGGGAACGTGGGTTGGATGTGTTGAAGCTGGCGGGTTATTTTTTGGAGCAGAACCGCAGCAGGCTGGGTGTGCGCAGCCTTCGACTCGGCGTGGGCTGTGAGGCGGCATTGAGGCGTTACAGTTGGCCCGGCAATGTGCGGGAGCTTGAGCACACGTTGAGTCGTGCAGCACTGCGTGCGAGGGGTGAGATGCCGGGTGCCCTGGTGACTGTGGAGTTGCAACATCTGGACTTGCCCAGGCTGCACACCACAGGTGAGGCCCCAAGAGCCGGGTTGGCAGCAACACCGGGAGTCGTTCATGACCATGCTTGGCCTGTTGCTGCCGAGCGCGGCGATTATCGCAATATGCTGGATGCGTATTCAAGGCATTTGATGCAGACCGCTTTGCAGCGTCACCATGGCAATCGCGCGGCAGCAGCCCGTTCACTCGGGCTGGATGCCGGCAATTTTCATCGCATGCTCAAGCGCCTGCAGATGTTGTAGCCCCATGGCCGGATTGGCCCGAGGTGTTGGCTTTCAGATACTCAAGCGCTTCTTGCACTTGGTCGATCAGAACCAGCAACACTGTGCCACGGCTGACTTCATCCAGGGCCAGTTGTATGGCCTTGAACTCCCCACGAACTTCCACCACCGATGGCTTGTTGTCGGTTTGAGCCATGGCAATGCCGCGTTGAAGCAGTGAAAGTGTTTCTCCATCGGGGCGACCTCGCTGGCAGGCGTCCTCATACAGGATGATGTGGTCAAAAAAACCACCCACGAGGCGCCCTTGTTCAATGATGTCCTGGTCACGGCGGTCGCCTGCTGCGCTGATGACCACACTGCGCTTGTTGGCGGGAATGTTTTTGAGGGTGTTCACCAGGGTGGCCACAGCATCGGGGTTGTGACCATAGTCTGCAATCACCGAGCCGCCATTGTGCGGGAAAAAGTTGAATCGACCCGGCACGGTGTCTGGCGTGGACTGGAAACTCGACAATGCTGCGCGAATCGTGTTGAAAGGCACTTTCACGCCCAAGGCGGCAGCCACTGCACACATCACATTCTGAACCTGGAAGGTGAACAGGCCATTGTTTGTGAGGGGCACATCGAGCAGGTCAATGCTTTCTTCCAGCCCGTCGTAACTGATGTGGATCAAGCGGCCATCATGCACAATCACCGGATAGCCTTTCGCTTTGTGCGCAGCGACAATCGGATTGTCGGGGTTGCTGGTGAAAAACAGCACGCGGCCTGGCGTGAGCTTTGCCATGGCCACGGTGTGCCTGTCGTCTGCATTGAGAACGGCGAGGCCGCCGGGTGCCACGTTTTGCACCAGCACGCTTTTGAGAAGTGCCAGGTCTTCAACGCTGTCGATGAAGTTCAGGCCGAGATGATCGCCTTCCCCGATGTTGGTGACAATGCCGACGTCGCACATGTCGAACCCCAAGCCTTCGCGCAGCATGCCGCCGCGCGCACATTCCAGCACGGCCGCATCGGTCTCTGGATGCATGAGCACTTTTTGTGCGCTCTTGGGGCCGCTGCAGTCGCCGGTGTCAATCAAATGGCCATTGACAACAACGCCCTCGGTGCCGGTGTAGCCCACGCGCAGGTTGTGGTAGCGCAGAACATGTTCAATCAGGCGGACCGTGGTGGTTTTTCCGTTGGTGCCTGTCACTGCCACCACCGGGACTCTTCCGTTCTCGCCTGTTTGAAACATCAGGTCGATGATGGCACCACCCACGTCACGCCCCTTGCCGATGGAGGGCTCAAGGTGCATCCGCAACCCAGGCGCTGCATTCAGCTCAACAATACCACCGCCCTGGGCTTGCAGGGATTCATCCACGCGCTCGCACACCACATCCACACCGCACACTTCGATGCCGATTTGCTGGGCGGCCTGAATGACCATTTGTGCCATTTCTGGATGGACGTTGTCGGTCACATCGGTGGCTGTGCCGCCGGTGCTGAGGTTGGCGTTGTTCCGCAGCACGACGCGCGTGCCACTTTGGGGCACCGACTCTGGCGTGAAGCCCTGCTTTTTGATGCGCGCCACGGCAATTTCGTCCAGGCGCAGCTTGGTCAGTGCGCTCCCATGGCCCTCGCCCCGCAGGGGATTGCGATTCTCGATCTCAATGAGTTGTGCAATGGTGTGTGTGCCATCGCCAACCACATAGGGCGGCTCGCGCCGTGCCGCGGCAACCAGCTTGTCGCCCACCACCAGGAAACGATAATCGTGGCCCGGAATGAATTCTTCAACAATGGGTACGCCGCTGCCAAACTTTTTGGCGGCGTCAAAAGCAACTTGCAAGTGGTCTTCATCCACAATATTGACCGTGACGCCTTTGCCCTGGTTGCCATCGCTGGGTTTCACAACCACCCCTTTGCCCGTGGTGGCTTTGAGCTCACGAAATGCTGCCAATGCTTCGTCAAAAGTTTTAACCAGTCGCCCTTGGGGGGTTGGAATACCTGCAGCGGCCAGAATGGTTTTGGTGAGGTCTTTGTCCTGAGCGATTTCTTCTGAGATGGCGCAGGTGGTGTCAGTTTCTGCCGCTTGGATGCGTCGGGCCTTGGATCCCCAGCCCAACTGCACAAGGCTGCCTTGTGTTAATCGGCGAATGGGTATTCCCCGACGAATGGCCGCGTTCACGATGCTTCCGGTGCTTGGGCCCAGTTTGCAGTCTTCGTAAATCTCTTTGAGGCGCGCCACGGTCGCCTGTGTATCAAAATCCTCGCCCGCCAGTGCAGCCAAAATGATCTTGTGGGCTTCATCAAAAGCTGCACGCGCCAAATCTTCTTCCTCGTATTGCACCACCACGCGGAAGTAGCCTGTGGTGATGTTGTCGGACACGTGGGAAAAGGTGACCTGCGAGCCGGCTTCAATTTGCAGGCGCAGGGCTGCCTTGCCCAGCAAGTGGGCCAGGGTGATGTTGCTTTGTTCAAAACCAGTGGCACGCAGAGAGCCAATACCGGGCAGGGCAGTGCGCACGCGCATCTCGACCGCGTTGGATCGGTCGTACAACCGTTCATCTTCTTCGCAATACACCAAGGCTTCAAGGCTGGTGTTTTTGCTCCACAGGTTTGGGCCCCGCAAGGCACGAATTCTTTCAATATTCATGGTTCTTCTGCCAATGTTGATTTGAGTCGTTGTGCATCAGTAGCGCAGGCGTATCTCGGCGCGCAACAGTTCATGAGGTACTCCACAGGCCCAGCCCGCAGCGGCCAGCACCAGCGGTGTGATGGTGGGCTGTTCGACATGGCTGAGCACAATGGGTGCGTGACCCGCCTGTTCAGCCTGTTGCCCCAGGAAGCGGATCTCGCTTTGGTCACGCACCACTGCCATGCCGCCATTTTTGATGTGTTCGACCACCACTGGGTTGTCGGGATCAGTGGAAATCCAGATGACCTTGCCGTCGCAAAGATCGGCCAATGGCAAAAGACCGACTTCATCGGCATTGATGATGGCGTGACCACTGGGCAGCACGAGGTCCACCACAGTGCGCATGACATTAAACAGTTGGTCTTTGTTGAGGATGTCCCATTCAGCAAGCCCTTCAATTTTGCCCAGGCTGGTGATGACGGCCAGGCTGGCGCGGTCATAGGGCAAACCTTGGGACAGAATTACCTCGGGTTTGACCTGCATCACCAATGTGTCGATGGACTTGTTGATCAGGCAGTTGCGGCCAGCCAGCCAATTTGCACAGTCGCTAGACTTGATTTTTCGCCCGTCCATCCACAGCCCCTGATCGCAAGCCAGCCCAACCTTGTGGCCTTCGTCTTGCAAAATGGCTGTCAGGTCTTCGCCAAATTTTGCCAATTCTTCACCACCGGAATAAGACACGGTGGGAATTCTGCCGTTTTCGTCGCCAGGGAACAGCGACTCAATGATGGGCTTGCCCACATTGCGGGCCTGTCCTTTGGCGGGTTTGATGTGCATGATCAGCCCGGGGCCGGCATTGACTTCAACCACGGCAATCGATTGGCCTTTGGGTGGCTGATCGATGTGTTCGCAGATCAGATCGATACCGGCCACGTCCAAGCCAACCACGCGTGCAGCCATGCTGCAAAGCCGGGCTATCTCTGGATGAATCAGGTCAGTCACATCTTCAGATGCATTGCTGTTGCGTTCGATGATGACCTTTTGCCCAATCGGGATGATACTGTCTGCCGTCAGGCCCTGGCGCTGCACCAGCAAGAGGGCCGCCGGGTTTTTGTTGATGCGAATGGGGCGCAACGGATAGATTTCAGAATCCCCCCGCCTTGGGTCTGTGTTGACCTGGCTGTCGCACAATTGCTGCAAGGTGGACTGGCCATCGCCTTCCAGGGAGATCACTTCACCTCTGGAGACGGCAACCGCCTGGTAGTTCACCACCAGAACGCGATGCTCGGCACCACGAATGAAACGCTCCACAATCACGCCGGTGTAGCTTTCTTTCTCGGCCAGGGGCCAGGCGTCTTTCACCTCCTGCTCCTTGTACAGCTCAATGGAAACGCCTCGCCCCCAATTGCCATCCACGGGTTTGACCACGACCGGCAAGCCGATGTCCTGGGCCACCTCCCACGCGTGCTCTGGGCTGTCGGCCCGGGCACCCTGTGGCACAGGCACCCCACACTGGGCGAGCAGTTCTTTGCACAGGTCTTTGTCTGCTGCAATGCCTTCAGCGATGGCCGAGGTTTTGGAGGTTTCTGCCGTCCAGATGCGCTGCTGCTTGTTGCCATGCCCGAGTTGAACGAGGTTGCCATCATTGAGGCGTACAATCGGAATGCGGCGCTCGTAGGCTGCGTCCAGAATGTGTTGTGTGCTGGGGCCAATGCCATGCATGTCGCTGTGGCGCTTGATGACTTTCAGCTCACCTTCCAGATCATAGGCTGTGTCTTCGATGGCGGCGTGAAGCAGGCGAACCCCGGCTTCAAGGCACGCCATGCCAACCACGGGGTCTGGCGTCCGGAACACCATTTTGTAAACGCCTTCCTTGCTGGTCATCCGGGCCTTGCCAAAGCCCGCGTCCAGGCCCGCCAGTGTGTGCAGTTCAATCACGATGTGTTCAAGCATGTGTGCTGCGTAGGTGCCTTCTCGAACACGCAGCAAAAAGCCCCCCGGTTCGCCTATTCCACAGCGGTGGTCAACCAAACCCGGTAGGGTGGCCGTTAATCGCTCATAAAACCCCGGCAGCAGGTTGGAGGGAAACTGTTCGAGCGCCTGAATATCCACCAGGGCCTCAATACAGCTCCGGTAAGTCCAGATGTTCGGGCCGTCCAGCCACATGGTTCGAAGGATGATCAGTCTTTTTTGTGTCATAGGGCGGGAATGGTCGGGTGCGGAATCGAGTATTGAATTTTCGAACAATGTTAACTCCGTGTCGCCGGAAATAGTGGTGTAACATCAGCGAATTCGCGAACCGAGGGGGATTCTCATTGAAAATCGTTGGATTTTCGCCGTCTGAAAAAGAAGTTCAACTTCTTGAAAAGACGTGGGCCGAAAATGCGCCAATTCAGGCGGTTTTTGTTTCCGACATGAACACACGGCTGGAATTTTCTCGCTGCCTGGTGGCTTTTAACGCACATGAACTGATTGTGATAGACAAGGGTGAACAAACACCCGTTTTCAGGGCGAGGTTTTCTGACATCGAGCAGGTGTCTCTCTCCGATCATTCCGGTCTTTCTACGGTCATGGTGCAGTCTCAATCCCAGGGGGTTTTTCGGTTTTTTGCCAGTTTCAGTTTGAATCGTGCCCTGGATGAGTTTGTCGGCCTGCTGGAGCAGGCAGTGCGTGAGTTTGAGCAAGGTTCGTCGCACAAGGCCAGTATCCGCCACGCGGTGCCCGAGTTGCTGGCCGACGAGGAGCCAGACTCAACCTATGAGGAACCGGTGTCCTCACGCACTTTGTTGCGGCTTTGGCGGTTTGCCCACCCTTACCGTTGGCGTTTGTTCGTTGGGCTTGTGCTCACCTTGCTAAGCACAGGGGCGACCCTGGTTGCACCGTATCTTTCCATGCCCTTGATGGATGAGGTCTTGATTCCATACCAGAATGGCCAGCCGATGAACACGGAGCTCGGGCTGTATTACTTGAGCCTCTTGTTGCTCTCTGCCGTGGTGGCGGCGGGTTTGTCCTGGGCTCGCACCTATCTGCTGGCTCTGGTCAGCGAGAGGATCGGGGCCGACCTGCGCACCACGACATTCCGCCATTTGATGAGTTTGTCGTTCGATTACTTTGGCGCCAAGCGAACAGGCGATTTGGTGGCGCGGGTGAGTGCCGAAACTGACCGCATCAATCTCTTTTTGAGTTTGCACGCACTGGATTTCATCACCGATGTGATCATGATCCTGATGACGGCCATCATCTTGATGAATATCGATTTTCAACTCGCTGTGCTCACCTTGCTGCCTTTGCCCATCATCGCGTGGATGATTCACCTGGTGCGTGAAAAGCTCAGGACAGGGTTTGAGAAGGTGGACCGGGTGTGGGGCGAGATCACCAACATCCTGACAGATACCATCCCCGGCATACGTGTGGTGAAAGCTTTTGCACAGGAAAAGCGAGAGGCCGACCGGTTTGAAAAGGCCAATCGCCGCAACCTGGAGGTTAACGACCGCATCAACCGAACCTGGTCTCTGTTTGCGCCAACTGTGAGTTTGCTCACGGAGCTGGGAATTTTGGTGATTTGGGGCGCAGGCATTTGGCTCATCATGAACGACCAGATTACCGTGGGCACGCTCACCGCTTTTTTGGCCTACATCAGCCGGTTTTATGTTCGGCTGGATTCCATGAGCCGGATTGTCTCGGTGACCCAAAAAGCAGCCGCTGGGTCCAAACGGATTTTTGACATTCTGGATTACAAATCCTCGGTGCCAGAGGCTGAACATCCGGTAAAGATTGACACGCTGCGCGGGGACCTGGAATTGCGTGGTGTGTGCTTCCGCTACGGCAGTCGCTTGGTGCTCGACCATGTTGACCTCAAGGTGAACCCCGGCGAAATGATTGGCCTGGTGGGCCACAGTGGCTCGGGCAAAAGCACGCTGGTGAATGTGCTGTGCCGCTTTTACGATGTGACGGAAGGTGCCGTGTATGCCGACGGCGTGGACATTCGGCAGATCGAAATGGCGGGTTACCGACGCAATATTGGTTTGGTGTTGCAGGAGCCGTTCTTGTTTTTTGGCACGATCGCTGAAAACATCGCCTACGGCAAACCCGAGGCGACTCGGCAGGAGATTATTCGTGCAGCCCGCTTGGCGCATGCACATGAATTTATTTTGCGTTTGCCTCAGGGTTACGACTCCCTGGTCGGTGAACGTGGGCAAAGCCTCTCCGGGGGTGAGCGCCAGCGAATATCGATTGCCCGAGCCTTGCTGATCGACCCCA
>DASUEC010000155.1:0-3381 GCA_036275255.1 Limnobacter sp.
GTCCATTTCAACCAGCATCTGGTTCAGGGTTTGTTCGCGTTCGTCGTTACCGCCACCCAAACCTGCACCACGCTGACGACCCACTGCATCAATTTCGTCAATGAAAATAATGCAGGGGGCTTGCTTTTTGGCTTGTTCGAACATGTCGCGAACACGGGCCGCGCCCACACCCACGAACATTTCAACGAAATCGGAACCAGAAATTGCAAAGAAAGGCACCTTGGCTTCACCTGCAATGGCCTTGGCCAGCAGTGTTTTACCTGTGCCGGGAGAGCCCACCATGAGCACGCCGCGGGGAATGCGGCCACCGAGCTTTTGGAACTTGCTGGGGTCTTTCAAAAACTCCACCAGTTCTTGCACGTCTTCCTTGGCTTCGTCGCAACCGGCCACGTCTGCAAAGGTAACGGGGTTGGTGCTCTCGTCGAGCAGCTTGGCGCGGCTTTTGCCAAAGCTGAATGCTCCGCCTTTGCCACCGCCCTGCATTTGGCGCATGAAGAAGACCCACACACCAATCAGGAGAAGCATGGGGAACCAGCTCACGAAGAGACTCATCAACAGGGATGGCTCTTCTTCAGGCTTGGCGCGCACCTGCACACCGTATTTGAGCAGGTCGCCCACCATCCAGATGTCGCCAGGCGAGTAAACAACACGCTCGCGGTCGTCTGTGGTGAGGGCCCGCACTGTTCGACCATCGACAATCACGCTTTTGATTCGCCCGGCCTGGGCATCTTGCATGAATTCAGAATAGGTCATCTCGCTGGATCGGACTTGTTGCCCTTCGAACTGTTTGAATACAGTGAAAAGCACCAACGCAACCACCAACCACACTGCTGCTTTGGAAAACGAATTATTCAATGCCACTTCTCCTAGAGATATCCAGCTTCACCTTTGATAGATGAGGCCAGAATTCCCATTTTAAACCCAAGCCGCTGAAATCCGCCATCGCTGTAATTGATGGGCGGGATTAACATTCACAATCGCTGATATTTAACAATCTTAAAACCCTACTTAAGACCCTTGGCAAGAAGAAAGGTTTCCTTGGAGCGGTCCCGCGACGCCTTGGGTTTGCGGGGCGCCACGGTTTTAAAAACCTGCTTCATTTGGTGGACGACACCACTGTATGCGGAGCCGTGAAAGATTTTCATGATGAGGGCACCATTGGGCTTGAGGTGATTGACGGCAAACTCGATGGCCAACTCACAGACATGCTCAATGCGGGCGGAATCGGCCGAGGCCACGCCCGACAGGTTGGGCGCCATGTCGCTCACGACGAGGTCGAGTTTTTCGCCATCCAGGCGTTTGTGGAGTTCTTCCAACACCTCATCGTCACGAAAGTCGCCCTGAATGAACTCTACACCCGCAATTGGCTCCATGGGCAACAGATCCAGTGCGATAATACGGCCATTGATCACGCCGCCAGGCCCGACCAAGGCCTCGCGCAACACCTGGGACCAACTGCCCGGCGCGCTGCCCAAGTCCACCACCTTGATGCCTGGTTTCAGCAGGCCTTCCGGCTCGGCAATTTCCTTGAGCTTGAAGGCGGCGCGGGCCCGGTAACCGGCATTGGTGGCCATTTTGACGTACGGGTCGTTGATGTGATCATGCAACCAGTTTTTGTTTAATTTCTTTTTGCCCACAACACACCCAAATAAGCAGACTAACCATGACGGACACCGCAATTACACTGACACCCGCCGAGAAAAAGGCCCTTAAAGCACAGGCCCACGCGCTGGACCCGGTGGTACTGATTGGCGACAAAGGCCTCACCGATGCGGTGCTAAAAGAGATTGGGGTTCACCTGAATGCGCACGGCCTGATCAAAGTGCGGGTGGCTGGCGATGACCGCGAGGCACGCATTGAGTGTGGCCAAGCCATTTGTGACGGCACCGGTGCGACCCTTGTACAACACATTGGCAAGCTGCTGGTGCTCTACCGTCCAAAACCCGAGGGCACCGAGAAAGCCAAGGCCAAACCACGCCCAAAACCCAAAGCACCCCGACAAACCAAACGCCAGTTCAATGCCAAAGACTGAGCTGGCGCGCGGTGCATGCACCACCCGCTAGGCGGGCGCCTTCACGCCGTAGCGGCTCAATCCCCACACCAGTGCACCAATCATTTTCACCGAGTACAGCACACTGGACACGGCGTGCATGTTTCCAAAACGAGACTTGAGCTCGGCGAGGGCCTGCCCCTCGGCGCTGGCAATGGCATGCCGCATGCCATCCATCAAAGGATGAAGCCAAGCCAGCTCCACCAAGCACACGGCAGCAATCACGCCCATCAAAACACTGGCTTTGGTGGCGGCGCGCAGCTCGCCTGCGGTGTTTGACAAAACCAACAGGGCCAGGCTCACAAACACTGAAAACCAGGTGAGCATGTAAAACAGCCGGCCAGCAACCAAACCCGCCTCGGGACGGGGCAGCCACTTGAACAGGCCTGGGGCCACCAAAATGGCCATGAACCACAAGGCGCCCAGCCATATGGCCCAAAGCGCCAGTTCTGCCCCTCGAAATCCGCGACCTGTCATGCTGCTGTACCTCACTAGACGTAACGAACTTCCAGCACCTCGTACTCGCGGACACCGCCTGGGGCCTGCACGTGGGCCACGTCACCTTCGTACTTGCCGATCAGTGCCCGTGCGATGGGGCTGGAGATTGAAATGAGGCCGGATTTGATGTCGGCCTCGTCATCGCCCACGATTTGATACTCGACGTCGTCGCCACTCTCCAAGTCTTCCAGCTTGACGGTGGCTCCAAACACGACGCGGCCTTCGGCATCGAGGTTGGAGGGGTCGATGATCTGGGCATTGCTCAGCTTGCCCTCAATTTCCTTGATGCGCCCTTCAATGAAGCCCTGCTTTTCTTTGGCGGCATCGTACTCGGCGTTTTCGGACAGGTCGCCCTGTGCACGGGCCTCGGAAATGGCGTTGATCACCGCAGGGCGATCGACGGTTTTGAGGCGATGCAGCTCGGCTTTCAGTTTTTCGGCGCCTTTGACGGTCAATGGAATGGTGGGCATAACTCAATGTTCCTGCAAATGGAAAGCCGCCTGATAGCACGTGTGCGCTACAAGACGGCTTATGGGTTCAGACAGTCGGCTTATGCGGAGAGTTCCGCGTGCAGGCTTTGAACGCTGTAAACGTCCATTTTGCCGAGGTGCTTCATGCCCTCGACTGCGGCCAGTGCACCCGCCATGGTTGTGAAGATCGTAACACGGGAAAGCAGTGAGGTGGTCCGGATGTACCGGCTGTCGTTGATGGCACTGCGGCGCTCTTCAACGGTGTTGACCACCAACTGCACCTCTCCGTTTTTCAGCATGTCCACGATGTTGGGTCGACCCTCCAACACCTTGTTCACGACGGTGCACTCCACGCCAGCCTCG
>DASUEC010000156.1:0-4244 GCA_036275255.1 Limnobacter sp.
GCTGGTGGAAGACGGCAGCGAAGCCGTGAACCGCCGCATTGAAATACTGGTCCTGACCCGCAAAGCCGAGGTGGCTTTGCTGAAACGACGCATACTGGAAGGGCTATGAGCATAGAGCCGCACAACGATGTGAGTTTTTTGGAGTCCATCCCCCGCATCAACAAGATCACCGGGGTGCGCGAGCCAGAGCTTTCCACGCGCAACAACAGCTTCAAGGATTCTTTGCCGCTGCAGGGCAGCACCGTGCTGATTCTGGACCGCAGCGCCCCCTCCACCAAGCACCTCAAAGACGAGCTGGCCTTGATGGGTGCCACCCAGTTTGATGTGGTGAGCAACCCCAATGATTTTTTTCGCTATGTGTACGACCGCCATTATGACTTTGTGTTTGTCGATTTCAACATCGACGAGCGTCGCAACGGGGCCGTGGTGCTGGAGGAGCTGCGTGCGCGTCAACCAGCGCATTTCAACAGCAGCCTGATTGTGGTGTCGGGGGACCGCACCTCCAGCGCGCTGGTGGGCATGATGGAGTTTGAGCCCGATGCCTTTCTCATCAAGCCGTTTTCTGCGGAGGAGTTGTCCAAGCGGGTTATTCGCATTCACGCGCGGCGCATGGTGCTCAAGGCCGCCAACAAGGCCCGCATGTACAAGCAATACGACGCGGCATTGGCCCTGTGCGACGACGTGCTGCGCGAGTTTCCCCAATACGACAAGGAAGTGTTTCGCCTGAAGGTGGAGTTGCTTCTGCTGGCCAAACGGCACCACGCGGCAGATGCCTTGCTGAAGGCCTACACGGGCTTGCAGTCCCCGGCGTGGATGGACCTGACCCTCGCCAAAATAAGCCGGGAAACAGGCGAGCGCGCCGAGGCAGAAAGCTGGTTGCGCAAGGCGATTGCCGCCACACCGCATTTTGTGCAGGCCCACAACCTGTTGGCCGAATTGCTGGTGGAGGGCGGGCGCAGTGAAGAGGCCCTGAGCGTGCTGGAGGGCTTGAATGCCGTGGTCACACCGTCCATTCACCGGCTGCGCATGATGTCGGAGTTGACCGAACTGCAAGGCTATGACGACCGCCAGCGCCATTACCTGAACAAGCTGATTGAACGCACGGTGGGCACCACCTTGTTGTCGGCCAATGATTTTTATCGCCTGGCCAAAGCCCACATCGACAACCAGCGCCCCGACGAAGCCTACAAAGTGCTGGGGCGCATGCGCAGTGTGGTGGACGCGGTGGAAGCCGAAATGGCCGAGAACCTCTTGCTGGTGTATGGCTACTACCTGAACAACGATGTGGAACGCGCCCGCAAAGACCTTGAAACCGTGGTGAAGCGGCAAATCAGCAAAGGCATACAGCTTTGCCTGGAGGGGCAGATCATTTTGATGGGCTTGTGTGCACGCCTGGGTTTGGCCAAAAAAGCAGAGTCCATTCGTTTGCAATTGTCCAAGAGCACCAACAACCCGGTGACCCTGCTGCGGGTGCAGCGCGCCATGCAAGCCCCGCAGGCCAACGCACTGGTGGAGCCTCGGGGCCGAGGCCGCTGAAGGGCAGCCTGGTGGCGTGCGGTTTTTTTAGCGTTGCTGCTCTTGCAAAGCGCCCAGGCGCTGGCTCAGCAGGTTTTGGCTGGACTGTAAACTCGCCAGGCTGGCGTCCAGCGCAGTGAATTGCTTGAACAGGCCTTTTTCCAGCCGCCCCACGCGCTGGTCAAAGCGCAGGCGGTCGTCGTCGATGCGGCGAATGGCGGCATTCAAAGAATCGTTGCGCAAAGCCAAAGGCCCGCCGGCCTTGGTGGTGTCGGCGAGGTAGGTGTCCAGCTTTTTAAGCAAACCATTGGGGTCGCTTGCATTGCCTGCAAAAAACTCCACCGCAGCGTTGGGGTTGGCCTGCACCTTGGCATCAAACTTGGCCGTGTCGGCAAAACTCATCACGCCTTCTTTGTCGATCTTCAGGCCATAGTCGCCCATGGTTTGTTCCAGCGCCCCCTCGGCCAGCACACGGCGTATGCCTTGCTCCACCTGCCCAGGCAAAGCCTCTCGGCCCAGCTTGGCGTCTTTGCCCTGGCTCAGCTTTAAAAAGCTCACGGTTTTGTTGTAAGCCGAAACAAAATCATTCACGCGGGTTTTGAGCGCCGTGTTGTCGATGCCAAAGCTGCCCGTCACCGTGGTGGTGCCCACCTTTTGCGCGGTGAATGTGATGCCGCTGATGGTGCTGTTGAACTGGTTGGTGGGGCTGGTGAACAACTGGCTGTTGATGGTCACTGCCGCGTCTTTGGCTTGCTGGGTGCGCAGCATGTCTGGGTTGGCCGCGGGCAGGGCTGCATCAAACTCCAACACATCCAGTGCAGCAATGTCGGAAGCAATGCTGAACGCCTGCGCCGCACCGGTGTTTTTGCTTTCAATCACCAAGCGCTTTTCAGTGGTGCCTGCCAGGGTTTCTACACGGGCTTGCACCGCGTCTTTCAAACCGGCTTTGGCGTTGATGGCGTCGGCCACCGCGGTGAGGCTGTATTGCCCGCCACTGCTGGCCACATCCACCGTGAAGTTCACGCCCGCGTTGTTGAGTGGGTCCAGGTCGAAAGAGAGCACCGCATTGGCGTTGCCACCATCGGCAATGTTGCCATTGGTGTAGGTTTTGCTTTGCACCGCCTGGCGGCCTGCCAGGGCGGTTACATTGAATTCGTAAGTGCCAATGGTGTTGTTTTGCAGCGTAACATCCAGCACCGTGGGGTCAGAGTTGGTGGTTTTTTGACTGCCGCTGGCCAGGTCGCGGATTTTTTTGGCTGCGTCTTGCAGGCTGGTGAGGTTGGCCTTGAGTGCACCAAACTGGCTGATGCGCTCGCGCAATTCAGCCTGCTGAACAGTTTTTGGCCTGAACTTGGCACGCTCCAGGTTGACCAGCTGGCCCACCAATCCGTTCACATCCAGGCCCGACCCCAACCCGCTTGCAGAAATGCCCATGGTTTAATTGCCCTCGCCCAGCATGCGGGCCACCACCGCAGAATTGATGTTGGCCTGCGCCTTGATTGCGTCTTCACGCGAGCCCTGCATGGCCTGGCCCAAAGCGGCCATCATTTTTTCCATGCCCTGGCGGTTGTTCAGGTCTTCGGTGGCCTTGTTGCCCGCCGTGCTCACCGTGTTGGTGAGGTTTTCCAAGCGGGTTTGGGCCTTGCTCAGGGCCTCGTTCACCACGCTGATGGCCTCGGCCAGGTCTTGCAGGCTGGCGGTGTCGGCCTCGTCCAGCCCACCCTTGGCCACGCGGGCCAGCACAGCCACCGCGTCCACCACGTCGGCAAAGCTGGCCGTGTCGCTGTTGGCCAGCTTGGATTTGATGTCTTTCAATTCTTGCTCGGCCCGCAGGCTGGCGATGTTTTCCAGCAGATCCAGCGCCTTGGTGCCGGCTTTTTCAAGTTGTTCGTCGTCTGCGCCTTCCAGCACCCGCTGCTCAATTTCCTGAAAAGCGCTGTTGGCCGCCTGGAAAATGCTTTGCGCACCCTGCAGCTCTTTCAAAAAGGCATTGGCCGTGTTCACCTGCTGCTGCTTGACGCCGCTCAACTGCACCTGCTCGGTGGCCTGCTCTACACGCCCCGTGGGCGCGGCATTGCCCGCCCGGCCCAGGTTGCTGGGCTCGGTGGACACGGCTGTGATCAGGTTCAAGCTGTTTTGGTTCACGGCGTAAGACCCCGGTGCATTGGTGCTAGAGGGCATTGTTCTTCTCCAAGTGTAGATACGGCCAGCCCATCACTGAACTTTACTTTTCTACACCTTACCCGGTTGGCCACGCTTTGCCACAAATGAAATCGGGCCAAAACCGAGGTTTTGACCCGAAAAGACTGCCCGATGTTATTGTGGTTTTGGTGTTATTAACCCAACAGAGACAACACGCTGGAAGGCAACTGGTTGGCCTGGGCCAACACAGAGGTGCCAGCCTGCTGCAGAATCTGCGCACGGGTGAGGTTGGCAGTTTCGCGGGCGAAGTCTGTGTCGATGATGCGGCCGCGGGCTGCGGATGTTGCAGTGATGCTGGTGTCCAGGTTGTTGATGATGGAATCCAGGCGGTTGATGCCTGCACCAAAAGTTGCACGTTGCTGCGAAACCTGGTCCAAGAAAGTTGCAATTTTCGTCAGTGCAGTACGGGCTGCGGAGCCGTCGGTGCCAGAGATTGAGTTGGCGCTGTTGTAGGTAGCTTTTGTAAATGCAGGCGTCGTACCAGTCACTGCTAACTGCACATCCACATCCCCGAATTTGAATGTATA
>DASUEC010000157.1:0-2919 GCA_036275255.1 Limnobacter sp.
TTCCGGTTCATTGCCGTAGAGCAGCACGCAGCCCCCACGCAAGAATTACATTTGTCTATCTGGAGGTTTTAGCATGAGTGCAGTGCTGTCTATGGTCAGCCAGACCGTGCCGTCTTACGTCAAGCACAAAAAATTGGTGGCTTGGGTGCAAGAAATTGCAGCCCTCACCGAACCAAAAAACATTGTGTGGTGCGACGGCTCTGAAGAGGAATACAATCGCCTCTGTGCAGAAATGGTCGAAGCTGGCACATTGCGCAAACTCAATCCCGAGAAGCGCCCAAATTCCTATTTGGCCTGGTCCGATCCATCCGATGTAGCCCGCGTTGAAGACCGCACCTACATCTGCTCCGAAAAACAGGAAGACGCTGGCCCCACCAACAACTGGGAAGACCCCGCAAAAATGCGCGTTACCTTGAACGGTCTGTTCAAAGGCGCCATGCGTGGCCGCACCCTTTACGTGATCCCTTTTTCCATGGGCCCACTGGGCAGCCCAATTGCACACATTGGGGTTGAACTTTCCGACTCAGCATATGTGGTAACCAATATGCGCATGATGACGCGCATGGGCAAGGCTGTGTACGATGTGCTGGGCGAAAACGGTGAGTTTGTGCCCTGTGTGCACACCGTGGGCGCGCCGCTGGAAGCGGGTCAAAAAGACGTGGCCTGGCCATGCAACCCCACCACCAAGTACATTGTGCATTACCCGGAAACCCGCGAAATTTGGTCGTATGGCTCTGGCTACGGCGGCAACGCCCTGCTGGGCAAAAAGTGCCTGGCCCTGCGAATCGCATCCACCATGGGCCGTGATCAGGGTTGGTTGGCCGAGCACATGCTCATCCTGGGCGTCACCTCCCCGGAGGGCAAGAAGTACCATGTTGCCGCGGCATTTCCGTCTGCCTGCGGCAAAACCAACTTCGCCATGTTGATCCCCCCAGCATCCATGAACGGCTGGAAGGTGAGCACCATTGGCGACGACATTGCCTGGATCAAGCCCGATGCCAGCGGGAAGTTGCGCGCCATCAATCCTGAAGCTGGCTACTTCGGTGTGGCCCCTGGCACCAACACCAAAACCAATTCCAACTGCATGGCTTCGCTCAATGCAAACGTCATTTTCACCAACGTTGCGCTCACGGACGATGGAGATGTGTGGTGGGAAGGTTTGACCAAGGAAGCTCCTGCGCATCTGGTGGATTGGACTGGCCAGGATTGGACACCCGATTGTGGTCGAAAGGCCTCCCACCCCAACGCCCGTTTCACTGTGGCGGCCGAGCAGAACCCCGTGATTGACCAAAACTGGGACAATCCTGAGGGTGTTGTGATCGATGCCTTCATTTTTGGTGGTCGCCGCTCCACCACCGTGCCGTTGGTCACCGAGGCCCGCAACTGGGTGGAAGGCGTTTACATGGCCGCCACCATGGGCTCCGAGACCACAGCCGCTGCGTTTGGCCAGCAAGGTGTTGTGCGCCGCGATCCTTTCGCCATGCTTCCGTTCTGCGGCTACAACATGGCCGACTACTTCCAGCATTGGCTCAACCTGGGCAAGAAGCTGGAGGCCAGTGGTGCCAAGTTGCCAAGCATTTTCTGCGTGAACTGGTTCCGCACCGATGAAAACGGCAAATTCATTTGGCCCGGTTTTGGCGAAAACATGCGTGTGCTGAAGTGGGCGCTCGAACGTGTTGAGGGCAAAGGGCAGGGCGTTGACCATGTGTTTGGCACCTCCCCACGTTATGAAGACATTTCTTGGGACGGCCTGGATTTCAGCAAGCAGGAGTTTGATTCCATCACCGCGATTGACAAAGCCGCCTGGGAGAAGGAACTCGAGCTGCATGCTGAGCTCTTTGAAAAGCTTAAGCACAACCTGCCCATTCAGCTGGTGGAAACAAAACAGCAGATTGCCAATCGTTTGGCGGCTTGATGCAAGTGTGACGATTTAGACTGTTGTCCGACACGACGGAAATGGTCCTATGGCGGGCGCCCACAAGGCGCCCGTTTTCTTTTCTATTGGTTCTGAAGATTCATGTTTGAAAACCTGGAATGGTGGGTGTTGATAAGCCTCTGTGTGGCCGCCTTTGGTGCAGGCTTGATTGACGCCATGGTCGGAGGTGGCGGGTTGATCCAGATCCCCGCATTGTTTGGCTTGATGCCATCTCAAGGGCATGCCACGCTTTTGGGCACCAACAAAATATCCAGCGTGGTCGGCACCAGCTTTGCTGCATACAAATATGCAAGAACCATTCAAGTGCCATGGAACGCGGTGCTTCCAGCCACCCTGATGGCGCTCGGCGGGGCATACATTGGCGCATACATCGTCACGCAGATGTCCACCGAAGTGCTCCGCCTGCTGCTGCCGGTTTTATTGATCGCTGTGGCTGTTTACACATTTTTGCGCAAAGACCTGGGCAGCGTTCATGCGCCGAAATTGGACAAGAATCGTGAACGTCTGTTTGGTGCCTTGCTCGGTTTGGCGATCGGTTTGTATGACGGGTTTTTTGGTCCCGGGACGGGTTCCTTTTTGATGGTTGCATTTGTGGTGCTTTTTGGCTTTGACTTTTTGGCGGCCACCGCTGGAGCCAAAGTGGTCAACATTGCATGCAATCTTGCCTCGCTTGCATGGTTTGCACCTGCGGGTCACATTATTGTGGGCTTGGGCCTGTTGATGGCACTGTTCAATCTTGCAGGTGCCAGGGTTGGTGCGAGTTTGGCCATTCGAAAGGGGGCCGGGTTTGTTCGCAAGGCACTTCTTGCTGTTGTGTGTTTGTTGATTTTGCGAACCAGTTACGACAGTTATTGGCCTTACTTGAAGGCGTGGTTGGCTTGATGTTCCACGTGAAACATTGGGGCATGGCAAGGTTCAAGCCGCGACTCGTTTTGACCTCAAGTCGAGCCTCTTTTTGACCTCACCGGCTTGGTTCTTGGCCT
>DASUEC010000158.1:0-5491 GCA_036275255.1 Limnobacter sp.
CTTCAGCCAGCTCTCCAGCGCTGGCGTGGCCGACCCCAACACCACCGGCACATCCCGCTGCTTGGCCAGCATCAGGGCCAGGTCGCGGGCGTTGTAGCGCATGCCGTCCTGCTGCTTGTACGAGGGGTCGTGTTCCTCGTCCACCACCACCAAGCCAAGGCGCGGCAGCGGGGTAAGCACCCCCAGGCGCGTACCGATCACCACATCGGCCTTGCCCATGGCTGCGGCGTACCAGGCTTTGGTCCTGGCCAGCTCCGGCAAATTGCTGTGCAACACCACCACCCGATGAGGCGCCAGGCGCTCTTCATACAAACGCTGGGCCGCGGGGGTCAGGTTGATTTCTGGCAACAACACCAGCACTTGCTGCCCTCGGGCCAACCGGTGTGCCACGGCGTTCAGGTAAACCTCCGTTTTGCCACTGCCCGTGATGCCATACAGCAAATGCGGTGCAAAACCCGTGGCCTGCTCAATGGCCTGCAAGGCCATGCGCTGGCCTTCATTGAGTGCTGGTGGCGCTGGTGGTGCGGGCTGGTCGGCAAGGTCGCTGGGCAAGGCCAACGCATGCGCACGCGCTTTGGCAACCATCACTGGCTCCGCACCCTTTGCATTCAAAACCCGCAAAGCCTTGGGCAAGGCCTCCAGCGCAATCATGCCCATGGGGTGATGGTAATAGCGGGCAGCGAACTCGATGAGCTGCCACCAGGCGGCGCTCAGACAGGCTCCATCGTCCAGGCACGCCAGCACAGACTTGATTGAGCCACTGTCCGCGCCCCGGTCTGGGTCACAGACGCCTTGCACCAGACCAATGCGGGTTTGCCGGCCCCAAGGCACGACGACCCGTTGCCCCCTAACGGGTGGCACGTCACACCCCCATCGGTACGTGAACGGGTTAGGAAGCGGTGCAGCAATCCACACATCGACGAACAAATCGCCCCCCCCAAGCTGGGGGGGTGTGGTGTGCAGTGTTGGGTCTGTATTCACAGCTTACTTTAAGTTATGCCACTAGCTGATTTGAATTAAACAAATTACAAACTTGTTCACACAAACTGTGGATAACTTTGTGGACATGTGTGGCCAAATTTTAAATGCGTGCTACAGGAGAGCCACGCGGATGTAAAGTGTAATTTTTCCGATGCCAAAAAAACACTTGATATTTCAATTATTTATAGATCAAAAAAGCCTGTCGGGGCATCTTGCGTTGCAAAAATTTACAAATTTGCCCTTGCGCCAAAAATGTGCATAACTCCAAGAACTTACTGCCTTTGTTTTCGGCTGTATGCATGCACGGCGTTGACCATCACCTCCACCGCAGCCGGGTCAGTGAACTGGGAAATACCGTGCCCCAAATTGAACACATGGCCCACCCCGGGCTGTGGCAAACCAAAACTCTCCAGGGCCTTGGCCACCTCTGCCTCAATCTGGGCGGGCTGGGCAAACAACACATTGGGGTCCAGATTGCCCTGTATGGCACAGCGCTCGCCCACCCGTGCGCGGGCATTGCCCAAGTTGACAGTCCAATCCACACCCACCGCGCTGCATCCAGTCGATGCAATGTCCTCCAGCCAGAGGCCTCCGCCCTTGGTGAACACAATCGAAGGGATGTCTTCGATGAAACCACCGCGATTGGCTTGCAATGGCAGGGCTTGCACAATCTTCTTGATGTAGCTCAAGCTGAATTTCTGGAATGCCCCATCGGCCAATGCACCACCCCAGCTGTCAAAAATCATCACCGCCTGGGCACCAGCCTCAATTTGAGCCTTCAGGTATTCGGTCACCGCCCGGGCCGTCACGTCCAAAATTTGGTGCATCAAATCGGGGCGCTTGTACAGCATGGTTTTCACTTTGCGGAAATCGCTGCTTCCCCCACCCTCCACCATGTAACAGGCCAAGGTCCAGGGGCTGCCAGAGAATCCAATGAGTGGCACCCTGCCGTTGAGCGCCTTTCGGATGGTGCTCACCGCATCGGTTACATACTTGAGGCTGCTTCCGATGTCAGGCACGGCAAGCCTTGCCACATCGTCCTCGGCGGCGATCGGCCGCTCAAAGCGCGGCCCCTCGCCCTCTGCAAAGTAAAGCCCCAGCCCCATGGCATCGGGCACGGTCAAAATGTCCGAGAACAAAATGGCCGCGTCCAGCCTGTAACGGTCCAGTGGCTGCAAAGTAACCTCGCACGCAGCTTCCGGGTTGGTGCACAGGCCCATGAAGTTGCCCGCCTTGGCACGCGTGGCACGGTACTCCGGCAAATAACGCCCAGCCTGGCGCATCAGCCACACCGGGGTGTAATCAGTTGGCTCGCGTCGCAAAGCGCGCAAAAAGGTGTCATTCAGCGGAGGCACAAAGCTGCTCATGATTCGGTGTCGCTCACAGGTTTAAAAACAGGCGCTGGTGCTCGGTCTTCAAGCACAGGTCCATCACACACGGCAAACCGGCCGCTTGCGCTTTGGCTTGAACCTGTTCATTGCGGATGCCAAGTTGCAGCCAGATTGCACCAGCTCCCACTTCCAGGGCTTCGGCAAGCACGGCTGGCGTGTGCTCGGCACGGCGGAACACATCGACCAGGTCGATCTTTTCACCAGTGGCCTGCATGGCAGTTTTCAAATCCGGGTAACAGGTCTCGCCCATCAGACCGCTGGGTCGCCCTTGCAACACCGGATTGATTGGAAGGATTCGGTACCCTTGTGACTGCAAATACTTGGCCACAAAAAAGCTGGGCTTGTGCGCCTGGGAAGAAAAACCAACGACAGCGATGGTCTTGGTGTTCTGCAACAGGGCTTTCAGCGCTTGGTCTTGCATGATGAAAGGGGGGCCCAAGGCGTCCAAAAATACGAAGGACTCCATTGTGCCTGAAAATCACAGCATGCGTCGCCACCCCAGGCCAGCCCGCGTGCCGGCCTGCGGGCGGTACTCGCAACCCACGTGGCCCTGGTAACCCATCGCCTTCAAACACTCAAACACCCGAGGGTAGTTCAACTCACTGCGACTGGGTTCATGCCGTTCTGGCACACCTGCGATCTGAATGTGCTTGACCCGCCCGGTTGGCAGGTAATGCTCCAGCTTTCGCACCACATCGCCTTCCACAATCTGGCAATGGTACAAATCCATCTGAACCCCCAGATTTGACCGGTTCAAGTCTTGCACCAATGCGTGTGCCTGGGCTTGGGTATTCAACAGGTAGCCCGGCACATCGCGGGTGTTGATGGGTTCCACCAGCCAAGTGACGGGCACGTCTGCCATGGTGTCGGCCACCCAGGTCAGGTTGTCTTGATAGGTATTCCATGCTGCATCGCGTGCCTTTGCGTCGGCGCCAGGGTGAAGGGCGCCCGCCAGCACATGCACGCAGGGCACTGCCAAGGCTTGTGCATAATACGCCGCCTGGTCAATGGCCTCGCGAAACTCGTCCCGGCGATGCGCAAGGCAGGCCAGGCCGCGGTCCCCAGCCGCCCAATCGCCGGCAGGTGCATTGATGAGCGCCCAACGCAGCCCGTGCAAGTCGCTGTGTGTCTTCAATTGCTCGGCGGGCACATGGTACGGGAACATGCATTCAACAGCCTCAAAACCATCTTGAGCCGCCTCGGCAATGCGCTCCACAAAGGCCCACTCGCCATACATCAGGCTCAGGTTGGCCGCAAGCTTCATACCTCAAAAACCAGGTTTGGATTGAAAAAAGGATTTTCAAACGCCTGGGCAGTGATGATGCCCCCAGTCTTCTGCATCTTCCGGGCTTTGCCTTTTTTGCGGACGTAACCACGGGGATTCACCAAGACACGGGTGCTGCCCCCGTTTTGGTGAACCGTGTAATCAAATGAATCATGCATGTGACCGTGCACCCACACATCGGCTTTCCCCATCAAATGCCCCAGGTCTGAAACAAATGCCGCGTTGATGGGGCTCAGGTTAAAGCGTGGGTGAATGCTTTGAGGATGAGGGGCATGGTGCGTGATCACCACGGTTTTGCCGTCAAAAGGCCGGGCGAGCTCATTGCTCAACCACGCCACGTTCTGCGCATGCAGGTCGATGCCCATGGTGGGGGTGAACGGCTTGCCACGTAGCCGAATCAGCTTGTAATCGGGCAAAAAGGCCTTTGCAACCAACTCGGCTCCAAATCGCCAACCCGGTTGTATGTTGTAGTCGGTCCACAGGGTGCAACCCAAAAACCGAACACCGTCCATTTGGACGCTGCGTCGCTGCAAGAAGTGAATGCCACACTGGTCGGCCAGCTCGGCCATCTGCCGGTCGAGAATATCGATGTCGTGATGATAGTACTCGTGGTTGCCGGCCACGTAGATGTGGCCGCTGCCCTCGAGCGCGGCCAAGGCTTTGATTCCCTGTGTGCCTTGGTGAATGTCACCAGCAAGAATCACCAGGTCCGTGCCAGCAGGGGGCGTGGGAATACAGTCCAGCGCGGGGAAGTTGCGCAGGGTCTCCAGGTGCAGGTCAGAATACAACGCGATTTTCATGCAGGTATTCTAACCCGCCAATTGCATGGCTTTGGCTTCGTTTAAACGCCTTCTGACTGAAGTGCAATGCCCATTTGTTCAATGCAACGCAAAATGTGCTCTTCAAGAATTTTGGCACTGATGTGACGCCAGTCCAGTCGATTGATGAACACCAATTGATCCTTGTCGTTCATGGCGAACCACGTGGGGATGGGTGTTGCGCCACCCATTTCCCGGTTGGCCATCAGCACTTTCTTTGCGGCCTGAAGGGTGTCGGTGCGGAATCGGGTGAGCTCAATGTGAATGTCCATCCAGTGCACGCCTTCCATTTCACCGGCCACCAAGCGAACTGGTTGGTCATTGAAGAAAAAAACCAGGCCATGTGCGTGTTTCTGATGGGGGCGCATGGACTGCATGTCGCGCATGAGGTCTTCGAATCGTGTGTAGGTCATGGTGGCTCCTGCTGTGCCACTTTGTGTACCTTGTCTTATGCGAAGGTTCCATTGCGAAATCAAATACCAAAACAAAAGCCACAGCATGTGCTGTGGCTTTTGGGTGCTGCCAAAGACTGCTGTGCAGTGCCTCAGCGGACTTTCTTCAAGCGTTTCAGTGCTGCCAATTGCGCGATGGCAGAGGCCAACTCGGCTTGTGCCTGGGCATAGTCCACATCGCTTGCGCGATTGGCCAGAGCCTCTTCAGCCAGCTTTTTGGCTTCGGCGGCCTTTGCTTCATCCAGGTCTTTGCCTCGAACCGCGGTGTCTGCCAACACGGTCACTGCATTGGGCTGTACCTCCAACACACCGCCGTTTACAAACACCACTTCTTCCTCAGCCTGACCAGCAATCTTGATGCGCACTGTACCGGGTTTGATGCGGGTGATCAGCGGGGTGTGACGGGGATAAATACCCAACTCACCCTGCTCACCAGGCAAAGCTACAAACTCGGCTTCACCTTCGAAGATGGACTCTTCCGCACTCACCACATCCACGTGGATTGTAGACATACTCAGTTCCTTTGTGACGTGCCCCCGCATGCTCTAGGCCTGCAGGGGCTCG
>DASUEC010000159.1:0-4036 GCA_036275255.1 Limnobacter sp.
ACGGTGAACAGCGTGCTGCCTTTTACCCGTAGGACTTCTTTGACCTGCATCGCAAACCTCCTGAATTCTTGTTGTGGTGTTTTACCCATCCTACCGGAATCCACTCATCTTTCAAGTGCAAATTGCGTTGAGAATCAGGCCGGAGGCGGCTAAGCTACTATACTGAATACTTAAAATAGCGCATCAAATCAGCGCGGTGCACCCCACAGGGACAGGAGATCACACCATGCCAAAAACCGGCAACCGCTTTCAGACATTTGCAGATTTTTACCCGTTTTACCTGGCTGAGCACAGCAACCTGACATGCCGTCGCCTGCATTTCGTGGGCTCCACGATTGCACTGGTTTGTTTGTTGCAGCTGATTTTGACCGGCCAACCAGTATGGTTGCTGTATGGATTGCTCTCCGGGTATGCCTTCGCATGGGTGGGGCATTTTTTCTTTGAGAAGAACCGCCCTGCCACATTCAAGCACCCGCTCTACAGCTTCATGGGTGACTGGGTAATGTACAAAGACATCCTAACCCGCAAGATACCGTTTTAATCGTCTTTCTTGAGGTAAGGATTAACGCTGCTGCGGAACTCAACCCGCAGTGGTGTGCCCATCAAATTGAAACGCTCGCGGATGCGGGTTTCAAGATAGCGTTTGTAGTTGTCTGGAATTGCATCCAGTGCCGTGCCGTGCACGACCACGATTGGCGGGTTTTGCCCACCTTGGTGCGCATAACGCAGCTTGGGGCGAAAGATGCCCTTTCTTGGCGGCTGCTGGTGCTCCACACACTCTTGAATCAGGCGTGTCAGCTTGGGTGTGGGCAGTTTGGCAAAAGCGGCTGCGTGGGCTTCATCCACCGATTTCATCATGGCGCCAATCCCGAAGGGTTTGGTTGCCGATACAAAATGCAGACGCGCATAAGCAAGGAACGTGAGCTTGCGACCCACCTCCTGTTTGATCCGTTCTTTGCGGTACTCGTCCAGGCTGTCCCATTTGTTGACCGCCAGAACAAGCGATCGACCTGCTTCTACGATGAACCCGGCAATTGAAGCATCCTGATCAGAAATGTCCTGCTGCGCATCCAGCATGAGGATGACCACATTGGCATCTTCAATGGCTTGCAGGGTCTTGATGACTGAAAACTTTTCAACCGACTCGAACACCTTGCCACGCTTGCGCAAACCAGCCGTGTCAATCAGGGTGTATGGCTTGTTGTTTCGCTCAAAATCGATGTAGATGCTGTCACGGGTGGTCCCCGGCATGTCGAAGGCAATCACGCGCTCTTCACCCAACAAGGTGTTCACCATGGTGGACTTTCCAACATTGGGGCGACCTGCAATGGCCACTTTCACACGGTGCCCGCCTTCCTCATCGTCGGGCAACACGGGCAAGCGCTCGCATGCCAGGTCCATCAATTGGCGAACACCATCCCCGTGGCTTGCTGAGATGGTTTCAGGCTCACCCAAGCCAAGCTCATAGAAATCCGCTGCAGCCACTGCATGGGCAATTCCCTCTGACTTGTTGACCACCAGTATCACTTCACGCTTGGCTTTGCGCAGCTCTTCGGCAATCACATGGTCGTGAGGCGTGACCCCCTGCCTGCCATCGACAATGAACAGCACAAGGTCTGCTTCAAGAATCGCCTGGCGGCTCTGTTTGGCCATTTCAGCATAAATGCCGTCTTTGGCAACAGGCTCAAGACCGCCAGTGTCAACCACAAGGTAGTCCCTGGAACCAACGCGCCCTACCCCATAGTGACGGTCACGGGTCAACCCGGGCTGATTGGCAACCAGAGCATCCCGGGTGCGTGTCAGCCTGTTGAAAAGGGTTGATTTGCCCACATTGGGGCGCCCGACCAGGGCAATTACCGGTTTCATGTCAAAAAGTCTTTATTGGAAAGTCAGCATGGAGACGTCACCATTTCTGGACTGAACCAGCACCATGTTGCCATCCAGTGCAATCGGTGCGCTGGTCAAGGCCTTGGAACCTGCACGGGCACGTGCAATGGTTTTACCGGTGTCACGGTCAATGAAGTGCACATAACCCTCAAAGTCACCGATCACGGCGGCACGGCCAGCGACGGCGGGGGTGGTGGGTGCCCGGCGCTGGAAGTTTTCCACACGCCAAACCTGTTTGCCACCCGTGCGAGAAAAAGCAAACAAATCACCCAACTCATTGGCAGCAATCATATAGCGATCATCCACCGAGGCCCCTTCCGGCGCGGAAAAGTCTACACTCCAGACTGGGCGGGCACTGACCGCATCCAGACAGCCAATTTTGCCTTGAAAAGACGCTGCACACACCTCGCGGAAATTGTAAACCGGGGTACCCGTCACATCAGTGATACGCTCGATTTCCGTGGTGCCTGTGGGCGAAGCCAAAGTGCCCTCCCACACCACGCTGCCTGTGTTCAAATCCAGAGAAACAAGCCGCCCACCTGGAAATCCTGCATAAACCCGGGCGTTGTTCACGTCCACAGGGCTGTTGATGCGCAAAGTCAACGGAGGCAACTGGCGGGAATACTTCCAGCGTTGCGCACCGTTTTCAGTCGCAAAAGCCATCACCGAAAAATCAATGCCACGAACAACAATGTTGCCAACAGCCGCGGTGGGCACTGTTGTTACCTCTGTCCCCAGATTGACGGTCCACTTCTGCTTGCCCGCTGTGTCAAAGGCAATCAGGCGGTTGCCAACGTCCACCACGGCCACGGTATCGACCGTGGCGGCAACACCCGATTTCAACTTGGTTTCGGTTTTGACGCTCCATTTGACCTGGCCTGTCGACTTGCTGAGTGCGCGAACCTGCCCAGCCTGGGAAGCCACATAAACAGTGTCATCCATCACAGCCGGTGTGAAAAACCCCTGCTCGGAATCACCAATGTCGGTTTTCCATGCCGTGCTCACCTTGAGCGCAGGGGTGAACGATTTCAACTCAGCGGGTTTAACTGCACCGCTGCCGAAGGGATTCAAACTGCTTAGGGTGGAACAACCCGCAGCAAAAGTCACCAGACACGCTGCCATGCCCAACCGACTAATCAACGAAAATGCTTGGTTCATGAGGCTTACTCTCCAGATTTGGGCAAGGCTGCAATCTTTCTTTCAATCACAGCCTTCCACGGGCTGTTGGCCTGAATACTCTCCAAGGCCTGCTCGTACTCTTTCTTGGCCGTCGAGGCGTCGTTCTGGGCCAGTGCAATATCTCCAAGACGATCGTGAAACAGGCCATCGAAGCCAGGTATTTTCTTGTCCAACAGGGCCTTGGCCTCGGCATGCTTGCCTTCCTCGAGCAGCAAACCACTCAACAAAAGTCGTGCTGTGGCTGCATATTCGTCCAGATTGGCATTGTCGACTGTCCATTGGAGGGGCGCTTTGGCTTGGTCTGGCTTGCCAGCATCGATGCTCAATTTGGCGAGCAACAAAGCACCTCGCGGCGCATAATTGGAGCCACCGTGCTCGTCTTGAAGCGTGGACTGGATTTGTGAGGCCAATTCGAGCTCTCCAGACCTGGCAGCAGACTCCAGCTTTTCATAAACGATCACTGCATCGCTGGATTGTCTAGCCTGCCACCATTCCCAACCGTTTTTGGCCGCAAAAGAACCAAAGACCAAAATCAGGACAGTCAAAATAAAATTGCCATACTTGGACCAGAACGCCTTCAAATTGGCGAGCTGCTCCTGCTCTTCCAGGTCGTATCGACTCAAGACTCTTCTCCCTCTCCATAAAGCAAACCGACGATTGCCTCGGCCAGCTCTGCTTGTTTGAATTCCATTTGATTGCCCTCGCCCCGCAACAGCTTGACGGCTGCGGTGCCGGCGGCCAACTCATTTTCACCGAGAATCACGGCAATTGATGCACCGCTCACATCAGCCCGCTTCATCTGGCTTTTAAACCCGCCGCCACCGGCATGCAAAATCACAGCGAAGCCGGCGTCACGCAACTCTTCGGCCAAGGTAAAGGCTCGTCTGGCTGTGCCCTCGCCCTGATGAACCACATAAACGTCCAGATCTGCCTGGTCATCGGGTTGATTCATTTCCAGGTAAAGCTCAAG
>DASUEC010000160.1:0-7055 GCA_036275255.1 Limnobacter sp.
CCGCCACAAACGATGTGACGGTGGCAGCACAATCAAATCCTTTGGCGACAGCCCACGGCAGACCACCCTGCTTGGCTTTGGTTTGCAGGTCGCGCGCGGTGAGATCCAGGCCCAGGCCATAGCCTGCAATGTGATCCAGGCTGGATTCTTCCGGGATGTTTTTGCCGCCCTGGCCGATCAGGAGCACCAATTCGGCTTCGTAATGCACCGCGTTGGAATGTTTTGGCAGTCGAATGGGATGGCCTGGCATGAGCAGGGCGGATGTGGGTTTGATGAAAACAACGGGGTCTTCCTCGGGGCGATTGCCCAGCTCTGCAATGTGGGCTGCGTAGTTGCGGCCAATGCAATAAACATTGCGGACCTCCACCGCACGGGTTTGATCGCTGTGCAGCGCAACGTGGGCCATGATGTCACCTCATTGAATTTGGAGTTTGCCAACACCCGATTCTACCGGTTGTAGGCAAAACCCCCATTCAAAGGAACATGGCAAATCCGCTTTTGTTGACGGGCGGTGTTGCCAAAGGGTTTACACGCCGGGCAAACGGTTGAACCCCCATCCGGAATTCTTCATCAGAAGGGAATGTCGTCGTCGAGGTCGGCAACACTCTGAGGGGCCTGGCGCTGGGGCGTGGAGCGCATGCCTCCACCACTGGACGAGCGTGCTGGCGCTGGAGCGGATTCAAAGTCGTCGCCACCACCGTAGGAGCCGCCACCGCCGCCACTTCCACCACCTTCACGACCACCCAGCAATTGCATTTGGTCAGCCACAATTTCTGTGGTGTAGCGGTCTACGCCTTGCTGGTCTTGCCATTTGCGGGTTTTGAGGCGGCCTTCCACGTAAATGGAGCGACCTTTTTTGCAGTACTCACCCGCAATCTCGGCCAGGCGACCGTACATCACGACGCGGTGCCATTCGGTTTCTTCTCGCTTCTCGCCCGTGTTTTTGTCTTTCCAGTTGCTGGACGTGGCCAAAGCGAGGTTTACCACGGCACCACCGTCGGGCAGGTAGCGCACGTCGGGGTCTTTGCCCAGGTTACCGACCAGTATGACTTTGTTGACAGAGGCCATGTGAAAATGCTCCTAAATGCTTGATTGGGTTGATGTGGGGCTGGTGGGGGTGGGCATTGCACTGGCACTGCGGGGTGGCAAAGCAGCGATGCCACGCACCATCAAAAACCACAGCACGACCAGCAACAGCACGCCTTCGAACACGCCTTGCGCACCCAGGTGGCGATGCGCCAAACCGCCCAAGGCACCGCCAGCAAAAAGCCCCAGGGCTTGAGCTGTATTATATACACCCAGCGCCAGGCCCCGGTGACTAAGCGGTGCCACTCGTGACACCCACGAGGGAAGCGTAGCCTCCAGCAGGTTAAAACCCACGAAATACGCCAGCAACAGTGCCACCACCGCCCAACCGTGTTGGTTGGCCAGCACCAGGCCCAGCATGACCAGTGCCATCAGTACAATGGCGCCCAACTTGACCAGCTTGGTTTTGGCATGTTTTTCGGCCCACACCATGAGCGGAACCATGAGCAGGAAGGACCCCAGCACCACCGGCAAATACACCTTCCAATGCTGAGCCAGGGGCAAACCGAGGCCACGGACAAGGAGGCTTGGCACCACCACAAACAGGGCCATTTGGGTGAGGTGCAAAGTAAAAATACCCAGATTGAGGCGCAGCAGGTCGGGCTGCAGCAACACGGCCCGGGTGGCGGCCCACCCACCCTGCAGTTTTGGCACCTGCGCATGCAGGTGGGCAGACGGCAAAAGGTGGAGCACCACCCCGATGGCCAACACACTGAGCACACCGGTGATGCCAAAAAGACCACTGAGGCCCACCCACTGGTAAAGCACGGGGGCCAGCACCAATGACAAAGCAAACGTGACGCCGATGGACGCGCCAATCATGGCCATGCCTTTGGAGCGAACTTCATCCCGGGTGACATCGGCCAGCAAGGCCGACAGGGCCGCAGAAATGGCCCCAGCCCCCTGCAAGGCACGGGCCCACACCAACTGCTCCACCGTGGTGGCCACATAGCCCAGCCAGCAACCTGCCGCAAACAGCAGCAAGCCGCCCACAATCACGGGTTTGCGGCCGATTCGGTCGGAGGCCCAGCCCAGCGGGATTTGCATGCAGGCCTGCGCCAAGCCATAAATGCCCATGGCCAGGCCCACAAGGCTGAGATTGTCCCCCCCGGGCATGCCGGTGGCGTGCAGGGCAAACACAGGCAGAATCATGAACATGCCAAACATGCGCAGCGCATAAATGCTGGCCAGCCAGCCGGCTGCCCGGCGCTCGGCGGGCAACATGGCAAACGGATTGGTTGTGCTGGAAGAACTGCGCATGACTCGGCAAATGAGTAGGCAAGCTTGGCCGCATGGGGCCAATACAAATGCGTGGAAACCGGAAACCGTCTATAGTATCAGGTTGGCCGCAGTTAACCGAAGTAGTACCGCATGAACTCCATCCGCATTCGTGGCGCACGCACGCACAACCTGAAAAACATCTCCCTGGACCTGCCACGGGACAGCCTGGTGGTGCTCACAGGCCTGTCGGGCTCGGGCAAATCCAGCCTGGCCTTTGACACCTTGTATGCCGAGGGGCAACGGCGCTATGTGGAGAGCTTGTCTGCCTATGCGCGCCAGTTTTTGCAATTGATGGAAAAACCGGATGTTGACTTGATCGAGGGGCTGTCCCCGGCCATTTCGATTGAGCAGAAAGCCACCAGCCACAACCCCCGCTCCACCGTGGGCACAGTGACCGAAATCCATGATTACCTGCGCCTGTTGTTTGCGCGTGCGGGCACACCGCGCTGCCCGGAACATGACGAGGAATTGAGTGTGCAAACCGTGAGCCAGATGGTGGACACGGTGCTGGGCTGGCCCGAAGAAAGCAAGGTGATGGTGCTGGCCCCGGTGCTCAACCAGCGCAAAGGGGAGCACAGCGACCTGTTGAGCGACCTGCGTGCTCAGGGATTCGTGCGGGTGCGCCTGAAAAAGGGGCCCCAGGATGCCGCAGAAATTTTGGAACTGGACCGCCTTCCCCCATTGGACAAACACCACAAGCACAACCTGGATGTGGTGGTTGACCGCCTGAAGGTGCGTCCCGATGCGCGGCAGCGCCTGGCAGAGAGCTTTGAAACCGCACTGCGTTTGAGCGATGGCAAGGCGGTTGCGGTGAACATGGACACTGGCACGGAAAGCGTGTTTTCAAGCCGCTTTGCCTGCCCGGTGTGCGATTACAGCCTCACCGAGCTGGAGCCTCGGTTGTTCTCGTTCAACAACCCGGCAGGGGCTTGCCCGGTGTGCGACGGGCTGGGGCATGAAAGCTTTTTTGACCCGCACAAGGTGGTTGCACACCCCGAGGTGTCTTTGGCCGCAGGGGCCATCAGCGGATGGGACAGGCGCAATGCGCTGTACCACCAAATGATGCAAAGCCTGGCGGCGCATTACGGATTCGACCTGGAAACCCCCTGGAAAGATTTGCCCGACGATGTGCAACAGGTGGTGCTGTATGGCTCTGGCAAGGAAGAAATCACCTTCACCTACTTGAGCGAGCGCAGCAAGCCGGTGGCCAAAACCCATGCCTTTGAGGGCATTGCCAACAACCTGGCGCGCCGGCACCGGGACACCGACTCGCAGGCTGTACGTGAAGAATTGGGGAAAATGCTGTCGGTCCGCCCCTGCCAGGCCTGTGGGGGCTCTCGCTTGAAAACCGGGGCTCGGCACGTGTTTGTGGGCGATGGGGAACAACGCAAGGCCTTGCACCACATCACCGAGTTGCCCATCCAAAAGGCCCTGGATTACTTCACCCAATTGCAGATGCAGGGGGCCAAGGGGCAAATTGCTGAAAAAATTGTGAGCGAGATCAAGGCACGGTTGCAATTCCTCAATGACGTGGGCTTGAATTACCTCACCCTGAACCGCAGTGCAGACACCTTGAGTGGCGGGGAGAGCCAGCGCATCCGGCTGGCCAGCCAGATTGGCTCTGGCCTGACCGGTGTGATGTACGTGCTGGATGAGCCGTCCATTGGCCTGCATCAGCGCGACAACGACCGCTTGATACAAACCCTGTTGCGCCTGAAGCAACTGGGCAACACGGTGCTGGTGGTGGAGCACGACGAAGACGCGATACGCTGCGCCGATTATGTGGTGGACATGGGGCCGGGGGCTGGGGAGCATGGCGGCCAGGTGGTGGCGCAAGGCACCCCTGCAGAGATTTTGGCGAGCCCTGAATCCCTCACCGGACAATACCTGAGTGGCAAACGCAGCATCCACCGGCTGAGTGCTTTGCGCAAGCCCGACCCGGCCCGCATGTTGACCATTCACAACGCCACGGGCAACAACCTCAAGGACGTTACCGTGAGCATTCCGGTGGGGCTGTTTGTGTGTGTCACCGGGGTGTCGGGGTCTGGCAAGTCCACCTTGATCAACGACACCTTGCTGGCCGAGGCGGCCCGTCAACTGAACCGGGCCCACAGCGAAGCGGCTCCGCACAGCCACATCAGCGGGCTGGAGCACTTCGACAAAGTGATTGCGGTGGACCAAAGCCCGATTGGCCGCACACCCCGCAGCAACCCGGCCACGTACACGGGTTTGTTCACCCCAATCCGGGAGTTGTTTGCGGGCGTGCCTGCCGCGCGTGAGCGGGGCTACGATGTGGGCCGCTTCTCTTTCAATGTGAAGGGAGGGCGTTGCGAGGCCTGCCAGGGCGATGGGGTTGTGAAAGTGGAAATGCATTTTTTGCCCGATCTGTATGTGCCTTGCGATGTGTGCCACGGAAAACGGTACAACCGCGAAACCTTGGAAATTTTGTACCGGGGTAAAAATATCGCCGAGGTGCTGGACCTCACCGTGGAGCAAGCGCTGGGCGTGTTTTCTGCGGTGCCCACCATCGCGCGCAAACTGCAAACGCTGATGGATGTGGGCTTGGGTTACATTCGCCTGGGACAATCGGCCACTACGCTGTCGGGGGGCGAGGCACAACGGGTCAAGCTCTCGCTGGAACTCTCAAAACGCGACACGGGCAAAACGCTTTACATTCTGGATGAGCCAACCACGGGCTTGCACTTCCACGACATTGCGATGCTGCTGAAAGTGCTGAACCCCCTGGTTGAGCAAGGCAACACGGTGCTGGTGATTGAACACAATCTGGATGTGATCAAGTGCGCAGACTGGATTCTGGACATGGGCCCGGAAGGCGGTGACCAAGGTGGGCAACTGATTGCGCAAGGCACGCCGCCGGAAATTGCAGCACACCCGCACAGCCACACTGGCCGTTTTCTGGCGCGCTTCCTCAACGATGAGCTGCCACCCAACTCAGGCAAAAAGGCTTCAAAAAGGGCTTGAAATCCGGGTCGTGTACAATCGGGAGTTCTTTCAGGCAGTGGAATACCCATGAACGAACAATTCGAAACCCTCTTCAAATACATCGAACCGGCAAAACTACTCGACCTTGGCCTGCAGGCGACCAAGTTTGTGCTTGTGATTGTGGCTGCGCTTGTGATTCTGAGAATCGTGAAGACCACGATTGATCGCGTGGGCATGGGCATGCAGGCGCGAAGCAAATCCCTGGATGACCAAAAACGCATTGACACTTTGATGCGTGTGCTCAAATACGTGGCCAATGTGGTGGTGCTGCTGCTGGGTGCACTGATCGCCCTGGGCACCATCGGCATATCGATTGCGCCTGTGCTGGCAGCCGCCGGGGTGGTGGGCCTGGCCGTGGGCTTTGGTGCCCAAAGCCTGGTGAAAGATTATTTCACCGGGGTGGTGCTGCTGATTGAAAACCAGATTCGCGCGGGTGACTTTGTGGAAGTGGGTGGCAAATCGGGCACTGTTGAGAATGTGACCCTGCGCTATGTGCGCTTGCGCGATGCGCACGGCAATGTGCACTTTGTGCCCAATGGGCAGATTGCCTCGGTGACCAATTCCACCATGGATTTTGCGTATGCCGTGGTTGATGTGGGCATTGCCTACAAAGAAGACGTGGATGCCTCCATCCAGGTGATGCAAAAGGTGGGGGCGGAGCTGGCCGAAGACGTGGCATGGCAAGACAAAATCACCGAGCCGATGGCGGTGCTGGGTGTGCAAGACCTGGCTGATTCGGCTGTGGTGGTGCGTTTGCGGTTTAAAACGCTGCCAGGCGAGCAATGGGCGGTGCGCCGCGAATACAACAAACGAATCAAGGCGGCATTCGACCGCGTTGGCATTGAAATCCCTTTTCCCCACGTCACCATGTATTCCGGAGAAGAAAAACCCCCGATGCTGAATTCTTGAACAAAGCGTGGCCTGTTGCACGATGGCCAATTTGGAGGGCTGCTATAATTTAATGATAATCATTATCATTAAATTAAATCATGCCTCGTCAAAATCTCGCCAGCGCTCGCGCAATCACATGGTGCAACGCCTCTGCACCGCTGCCCGTGAGCAGCCATACGTTCCGCCACAACCTGAGCCACGCCACACAGGGCCTTGCGCAAGCGTTGAGAACCAGCGCAAAGCAGAACGCCTTCGCCCTGGACAGTGACAATTCATCCACCCCTCCAGTTGGTGAAGCCGCACTCAAAGCGGCACTGACCGGGGCTGGCCAATCACTGCGATTGGCATTTGAGCAACAGTTGACCGCGCGCCAGGCATTTGCGGCTGACAGGAAATCATGGTCGCAAAGCGTGCGAACAAGCCTCAACACCGATTCGCCTGTGTTTGAACAACTCAAGGTACAGGCAGACATCCTGCCAAACCTGGGCAAAACACCAAGCGGCGCCTGCTGTGATTCAGAGAAGGCCGCACCCGACAAGGCGAGCAGCAAACATGCTGGAGGCTGTGATCATGAGGAAGGCGGAGGCATTGTGATTGACCTGGACGAGGCTGCGCATGGTGCATTTGCCTCCAGCAAAGATCTTCACGATGTTGCCAAAGGGCGACCCGAGGCTGTTGTGGAATCCTTCAAGGCCGACGCCGCCGAAATGGCCCAGCAACCGATTCAGTATTTGGGCAATCAATTGACCCATGGCGGTGTTGCGGAGTTTTCCACCGCAGTGGGCGCCGGGGTG
>DASUEC010000161.1:0-2953 GCA_036275255.1 Limnobacter sp.
TGGCACTGGTAGAAGACGTGGTCAGCACAGAAGCCTTTGAGTTCGATCTCAACAAGGTGGACCCCACCCTGTTCAATGCCAATGTGTCGAGCCTGGTGCAAATCAAACCCGAGGGGGAGCCAAGTGAGCCGCTCAACAATCTCGGTGACATGTGCAAAGCCGTGGGGCTGGGCATCAAAAACCCAGATGCGTTCGTCAGTGGTCGACTGGTCATGTTCGATTTCTCGAGTCTTGCCAAGCGGGTCGATGCCAACCCTGCAAACCCAGACGAGCCAATCTTGAGCAAACGGAGCTTGCCGCAATTCCGCCTTGATCTGCCTTTGCAATTGTTTACAGCCCACGGTCACGCAATTACCTTGCGCCCAGTGTCTGCCGCCATCCAAACCGGTGTTGGCTACAACGGCGGCCACTACACCGCTTTGATCAACTCCTCGTCAAACCCTGACCACTCGCAATGGCAGTGGCATGACGACTCGGTGGTGCATTCAAATGTGAGCCCGATTGTTGGTGGCGGCCATAACGCGCCATTGGGCACCTTGCCGTTCCCGGTGTTGGTTTTTATGAGGGTTGTTTGATCCAGGCGAGCGCTTCTTTACCCGCATCCCCTTGTTTATCGGCAGTATTTTGGGTACAGTAGAGGGATGAACTTGCGCGTCGCCCATTCTTTTTATGCATTTTTCGGCTTTTTTGCCTGGTACGGGCAGACGGCGGGCAAGGATTTTGCATAAAAAAAGCGACCAAACGAATCCAAAAAACCGCCAGGCCTGAATCCCTGGCGGTTTTTTTTTAACCGATCCAGACAAAAGCAAAACGCCAGCAGCATTCAGGAGAATTGGCATGAACACGGTAACAGACGACTTGAGAATCAAAGAAATCAAAGAATTGGTGACGCCCGCGGCCTTGATTGCTGAAGTGCCAATCACCCCTTCGATCGCAAACACAGTGGCGGGTTGCCGCAATGCCCTGCACAAGATACTTCATGGCGCCGATGATCGCCTGATCGTCGTGATGGGGCCTTGCTCAATTCACGACACCAAGGCCGCGATGGAATACGCTGGCAAATTAAAAACTTACCGAGACAAATACGCAGACACCCTCGAAGTCGTGATGCGCGTCTATTTCGAAAAACCCAGAACAACGGTGGGTTGGAAGGGGTTAATCAACGATCCCGATCTGGATGGCAGCTACCAGATCAACAAAGGTTTGCGCATGGCGCGCGAGGTGTTGCTCAACGTGAATTCATTGGGTTTGCCGGCGGGCACAGAGTTCCTGGACATGATCACACCCCAATACATTGCCGATCTGGTGAGTTGGGGCGCCATCGGTGCAAGAACAACCGAGAGTCAGATTCATCGAGAGCTGTCCAGTGGGCTGAGTTGCCCGGTTGGCTTCAAAAATGGCACGGATGGCAATGTAAAAATTGCTGTCGACGCCATCAAAGCAGCTCAGCATCCACACCATTTCCTCAGCGTCACCAAAGAGGGGCGCAGTGCAATTGTGAGCACGGCAGGCAATGAAGATTGTCACATCATTTTGCGTGGGGGCAAGGCACCCAATTACGACGCAGCCAGTGTAGAGGCCGCGGCCACCGAAATTGGCAAGTCCGGTTTGGCTGCCCGCATCATGATTGACGCAAGCCATGGCAACAGCAGCAAGGTGCCCAAAAACCAGGTTGGCGTGTGCGAAAACATTGCTGAGCAACTGGCCGCGGGAGACCGCCGGATCATGGGCGTGATGGTTGAAAGCCATTTGGTCGAGGGCAGGCAAGATCTTGAACCAGGCAAACCACTGACGTATGGACAGAGCATCACCGATGGCTGCGTGGGTTGGGACGACAGCTTGCTGGTGCTCGAAACCCTTGCACAAGGCGTGCGCAAGCGCAGGCTTGCCCAGGTCATTTGACGTTTTGTTTTGCCGCAAAACAAGGGTGGCTTGCTCTGCCCTTCGATGTGCAGGGCGGACTCCCGACTCACCCCACAAGAACCTTTGGTTGTGGATGGTTACATAGCGTTCCATTCACAGCCAAAGAGGGGTGTACACATGTTTCAAATCGTCAGATCATCTCCCCAAGAAATTCCCCAAATCAAAAGCGACGGCTTGCCGTCAGTAACAGCCCGGAAGCCCCAATCCGCAACGCCTTGCATGGCTTTGCATGCCTTTGAACTGAGCGCGCGTCGCACTCAAGCAAACACCGCCGCTTGATCGGGCTCATCAACGCACATTTCCTGCTTGGTCTTCAGCAAAGGAGCAATCATGTTTGGTCGTTTATTTGGCTCAAGTGAGCCTGCGTATGTTCACATCAATCCTGTAGATCCCGCAATGGTGCGTGCAAGCCATGCCGCGATGAATTCCTGGTATCCAGACGCTTGCACCATGAGAAACAGCGCCAAATCGCTTGAAGCGGCAGCCAAGGGGCTTGGCAACGCCGTGCTGAAGGCTTCGGCACACACGGCTTTCATTCAGTGCGACAACATTCAGTTCTGCCTGGAGGCCATCCTTAAAACATACGCCAAAGATGTCAAGCGGCTTGACCAGCTAAAGCCCGCCAAAGAATTGACAAGCCCCGATCAGGAGTTGGGCACCTTTGAAAATCACGTGCGCCATTCCGAGGTTGCCATCGCCAGCGTTCTCAGTGCGGCAGAGGTGCCCAGTTGCCAATACAACCCAGTGTTCCCGCTTGGGTCCATTCCAGTGGCCGATGCGATTGGCCAGCTCACGCCGGCTGAACGGGCATCTTCTCACGGTCGGGCTGCCCTTCAGAGTGCGCAGAATTTGCAAACAGCTGCGCGCAGTCTGCTTGGCAAAATTCGTCAACCCGAAGTGGCCAGCCGGGTTGGGCCGATTTCCCAAAATCGCAATTTTTACGTGGAGCGCTATCGGATAGAACAGTCAAGCGCTTATCGCCCCGTGGAGCATTAACTGCCCAGCGGGCCAGGTGTCCAAATTGCCCTGG
>DASUEC010000162.1:0-5572 GCA_036275255.1 Limnobacter sp.
TGAAGAAAATACAAACCACTGAAAAAGAGCAGCGGGTTTTTGTGGATCCGGAAGGCGACAAAGCCATCTCAAAGTTTCACGTTATTCAAAGATATAAAGACATTACATCAAGCTACACCTTGCTTCAGGTTCAAATTCTTACCGGCCGTACCCACCAAATCCGGGTTCACACCAGCGCCAGCCGGTATCCAATTGCCGGGGATGATCGCTATGGTGACTTTGAACATAACCGACGTTTGATGAAGTTGGGCTTGAAAAGAATGTTTTTGCATGCAGCGCGGCTAGAGCTGATCCATCCGGCCACAAATGAATCTATAGTAATAAATGCACCGTTGGCACCAGAGCTGGCGAGGTTTCTCAAAACATTACAGGCAGTACCCAATCCATGACATTCAAAATGGTCGTATTTGACTGGGATGGCACCATCCTGGACTCTACTGGAACCATCACCCGCGCCATTCAAAGCGCCTGTCTTGATGCAGGCCTGCCCGACCCCGGTGCCGAGATCGCTTCATACGTGATTGGCCTGGGGCTGGGCGACGCCTTGCGGCATGCAGCGCCAGGCGCCACAGAACGGCAGATAGCAAGCTTGGTCGACAGCTACCGCAGGCACTACTTGAGCAAAGACCATGAGCTTGAGCTTTTTGCTGGGGTCATTCCGCTGCTCCAAACGCTTAACGACATGAACATCATTTGCACGGTGGCCACTGGAAAAAGCAGGCAGGGCTTGAATCGGGCCATGGAACACTCCGGCACAGGCCGATACTTTATGGGGTCTCGATGTGCAGATGAGTGCCACAGCAAGCCACATCCCCAGATGTTGCTTGAGCTGATGGATGAATTTGGCACGCCACCGGGCGAGGTTGTGATGATTGGGGACACCACGCATGACCTGAACATGGCGCAAGCAGCCGGAGTGGCAGCCTTGAGCGTGCAGACCGGTGCCCACCCCCCCAAGCTCCTGAACCAGGTGCCTCACCTCAAATCGTTTCATTCGATCAATGAGTTGGCACCCTGGCTCATACAAACCATTTCAGACAGGTAAGTCAAACATGTCCGAGTTGCAAGTGTGCATGTCGCAAGACGTTCAAGAAGGTGGTACAGGATACCGATTCAAGGTGTTGTACAACGGCGAAGAAACCTCTGCGTTTGTTGTGCGTGTGGACAACGAAGTGCGCAGTTTCCTAAACAGATGTTCCCATGTGCCCGTTGAAATGGACTGGAACTACGGTGAGTTTCTGGATGACTCTGGTCGCATTGTGGTGTGCGCAACCCATGGCGCCAGCTACGATGCCACAGATGGGAGTTGCCTTGGAGGTCCTTGTGATGGCAACCCATTGGTGCGCTTGCAGGTGCAGGAGCGTGAGGGCAAGATTTACTGGGCGCCGGCAGCTCCGGTCAGCGTGCCACCGGAAGGCATTGAGGATTGAACATGAACGACAACACACCGAATTCTTTCGACCCACAGGGTGGGGTGAACCCGCCCCCAGCATCGTCTGTCAACAAATCGCGGCAGGATGAGCCTTGGGAAAGAAAGCTGCTTGAAAAGCTTGCCAGCGAGTCTCTGCTGGAGCAACGGCGCAAGCGACGCTGGGGCATTTTCTTCAAGTTTTTGGGATTTGCTTATGTTGGTGTGCTGATTGCGTCAGTTTTGGGGTACGCCTCTGCACCCACCCTGGAGGTGTCCAGGCACACTGCATTGGTTGACCTCGATGGTGTAATCGCGAGTGACACCCTGGCCAGCGCAGATCGGATCAACAGCAGCTTGCGCGCAGCGTTCGAAAGCACGGAGTCTGTCGGTGTTATTTTGCGGATCAACAGCCCAGGTGGCAGCCCCGTGCAAGCCGGCCTGATCAATGACGAGATTCAAAGACTGCGCGCCCAGTACCCCAACAAGCCGTTGTATGCCGTGGTGGAAGAAATATGCGCCTCGGGTGGCTACTATGTTGCCGCTGCGGCCGATAAAATCTATGTTGACAAGGCGAGCTTGGTCGGCTCGATCGGCGTCATCATGAACGGCTTCGGATTCACGGAAGCCATGAAAAAGTTGGGCGTGGAGCGACGGCTTATCACTGCAGGAGAAAACAAAGGCTTTCTTGACCCCTTCAGCGAGCAGGATCCTTATCAGACGGAGTTTGCCCGGCAAATGGCTGACGAAATCCACCAACAGTTTATTGCCGAGGTGAAGGCGGGGCGGGGTGAGAAACTCAAATCCAATCCAGAGATTTTTTCTGGCTTGGTGTGGACGGGTGCAAAAAGTGTCGAATTGGGTCTGGCCGACGAGCTTGGCTCCATTGATACAGTGGCGCGCGATGTCTTGAAAGCCGAGAACATTCTTGATTACACCGAACAGGAGTCGTTTGCAGAGCGTTTTGCAAAACGGGTCGGAGTGGTGTTTGGTCAGGGTGTGCGCAGCGCCTTCCCGGAGTTGGGCAGCGCCTGGATCCGCTGACGCGGGGCTAAGTTGCGAGCCACATGAAGATACAGGGTTGCTTGCCGGGCACCCTGGGTCTGTTTTGCCACAAATGCACAGGTTGGCTGATGATTGTTTGAGCGTGGCCGGTGAGGTCCCAAGCCAGGCAAAGGCGGGTGCTGGCTTGAAGGGTGTTGCACAGCGCCTCCAGCAGCCTGTCGTTTCTGAAGGGCGTTTCAATCACAATTTGCGTGCACCGCTGGGTGCGTGACTCCTGCTCGCTGCGTTTAATCCAAGCATCCCGTTCGCTTGCCTCCACGGGCGGGTAACCATTGAATTTGAACTGCTGGCCATTCATGCCGCTTGCCATGAGCGCCAGCAGCACGCTGCTCGGGCCCACCAGTGGATGAACAAGGCAGCCTGCGTCGTGTGCCATCCTGACGAGTTCGCTGCCCGGGTCTGCCACGCCGGGGCAGCCAGCGTCGCTCATCAGCGCAATGGATTCGCCGGATTTTGCGCGTTCCACCAACGCCAGTTTGGCAGCATGGTCCAGGGTGTTGATTTCGTGCAAAACAAGCTCCCGGATCGGTTTGGGCATGCCGAGCAAACCCAGTGCAGCTCTGGCTGGCTTGGCGTTTTCCACCACCCAGGTTGTGCAAGCGCGAACCAGCGGCAAATCATCGGCCAGAACAGGCAGGGCCGCCTGTTGTTGGCTCAAGGGGCTTGGGACAAGAATCAGCATGATTTATGGCAGCTTGAAACCCATGTCACGCAACGCACTGCACACTGCGATCAAGGGCAGGCCAATCAGCGCAGTCGGATCGGTTGATTCGATGCGCTTGAGGAGGGAAATGCCCAAGCCTTCACTTTTTGCAGAGCCAGCGCAATCGTAAGGCTGCTCGGTCAACAGATAACGCTCAATTTCGCTTGGCTCAAGTTCACGAAACTCCACTGCCGTGGGCACGGTGAATTCAACAATTTGCCCAGTGCTTTTTCGGCAAATACACACCGCCGTGTGGAAAACAATGGTTTTCCCGCTCATGCTTCGCAATTGCGCCCGAGCTCGATCGTGCGTGCCGGGCTTGCTCACCGCCAATCCATCCACATCGGCCACTTGGTCTGAGCCAATCACCACGGCGTCGGGATGAATGTCCGAAATCGCCTGCGCTTTCTCTTTGGCCAAGCGCACACAGGTTTGAAGGGGGGATTCTCCATCTGTCGGTGATTCATCGATTTGCGGGGCCTCGCAACGAAAATTCAAGTGCAATCGGCCCAGCAATTCCCGGCGGTATTTGGAGCTGGATGCCAAAAAAAGCGTTGGATTCATGAGGTTTTAGCGCAGCGGCACTTTGACAGAAGCTTTGATCGGGAGTATTATCGCGCGTTTCCTGCTTTTCTTAATTGCATGCGGCACAAAGCCTCTCAAAAAGAATGGGATGAATTCGACGCTTGGTCATTTTGCAGGCTTGGCGGTCGTGTCAGCAGTGCAGATGTAGCGTTTGACTTTCCCCGCTTGGCCCAAGATGACAACATTCTTGGTTTTCAGGTGCAGCACTGGGAGGTCTCTGGGCATGTCAATGCCAAGTCGGAAAGCGTGTTGCAACTCCAGGGCGAGTTCACCGCTGAGTTTTCTTGCGTATCGTGTGGCAAAGGGGTGGTTCAGGTCATTCCCTTCAGCAGGTTTTTGGTTCTGAAGAAGTCAGAAGCCGAGGCGGACGCCTACGATGACGATGCGTTGGACGACGACACTGACGTGGTGGCCTGCCCAGGTGCGATACAATTAAGAGATTGTCTGGAAGATGAATTGCTGTTGGCTTGTCCGATGTTTCCGAGGCATGCCGAATGTCAGCCAGTCAAAGAACTCAAGAACACCGGGGAGGGTCAGGTTGACTCTGCTGATTCTCCCGCCAAGGAAGTACAGCGTCCCTTTGCCCAGCTTGGCGACTTGCTCAAGGCTGGCAAGAAGTAACATTTTTAATATGGAGTTTTATCATGGCCGTTCAACAGAACAAAAAATCACCGTCCAAGCGTGGCATGCACCGTTCGCATCAAAACCTGACAGCGCCAACCCTGTCTGCCGATTCTTCCTCTGGTGAAACCCACCTGCGCCATCACATCAGCCCCAACGGGATGTACCGTGGCAAAAAAGTTGTAAAAACAAAAGCCGACGAGTAATTAAAATTACAATTCAAAGGCAACTGCAGTCTGTTGCCATGAAAACCAAAAGGCGTGAAAACGGATGGTTCGCATAGCAATTGATTGCATGGGTGGAGACCACGGTCTGTCGGTCACCATCCCAGCTTGTTTGCGTTTTTTGAAGTTGCACCCCGAGGTGCAGTTGGTGCTGGTGGGCAAGCAGCCTGAAATCGAGGCTGCGCTTTCCAAAAAGAAAGCCCTTGAGCATCCCCAAATCACAATCCGGCACGCCAGTGAAGTGGTCGAAATGGACGAGCCGCCGGCGCAGGCCTTGCGCAACAAAAAAGACTCGTCCATCCGGGTTTGCGCAAACCTGGTCAAAGAGGGCTTGGCAAGCGCTTTTGTGAGCGCCGGCAATACAGGCGCTCTCATGGCCATCTCGCGTTTTGTGCTTAAAACCCTGGACAGCATTGACCGGCCAGCGATTGCATCGGCCTTGCCGAACCAAAAAGGCACCGGCACCCTCATGCTGGATCTGGGGGCCAACGTCGATTGTGATCCCACACACTTGTTTCAGTTCGCTGTCATGGGCTCTGCGTTTGTCAAGGGCACTGAAGGCATTGAGCGGCCCACAGTGGGCCTGCTCAATATTGGCGAAGAGGTGATCAAGGGCAATGAGGTGGTTAAAAAGGCCGCCGAGCTGCTGCGTGCAAGCGAGTTGAATTTCTACGGCAACGTGGAAGGCAATGACATATACAAAGGCACCACGAACGTGGTGGTGTGCGATGGTTTTGTGGGCAATGTGGCCCTCAAAACCTCCGAAGGCCTGGCTCAAATGCTGGGTGACATTATAAAAACAGAATTCAAAAGAGGCCTGTGGCCCAAGGTGGCTGCGGTTTTTGCCGCGCCCGTGCTGCTTCGTTTCAAAAAACGAGTGGATCACCGCCGATACAACGGTGCAGCATTGCTTGGGTTGAAAGGGATTGTGATCAAAAGCCACGGCTCTGCCGATGCTTACGCCTT
>DASUEC010000163.1:0-3532 GCA_036275255.1 Limnobacter sp.
CGCAATACACCGGCGTACAAGGCAACACCGAAGACCAGAGGGTCAGCGTCAAAAGCACCGCAACGCAACGCTTCCAGCGAGCCGCGCAAACCTTGGCCAGTGTGCTGTGTTTGAGGTGCGCCAAGGCAGCCCCACAACTGCCCCAGCCCCAACGGCCAATCCCATTGGCAGTGAAGCAGCAAAGCCAGTTCGCAATGCCTGTTTCTGAAGAATGCAGTGCACTGATGGCGGATTTGACCTGTGTGACCTTGTTTCCAGATCAGATCAACAACCTGGAACCTGACATATGGGGCAACACAAGCACAGCTCAAGAAGGATCCCTGCAACACTTGCATGACTTGGCCACATGCGCCAAACAACTGGACTATGGCAGGGCATGCGAGACCAAACGGGTGGCGCTCACCCAGCGGCTGATGGATGGTGGCATCAACTCGTTTTCCGCGCTGTGGGAGGCCGCACGCGAGTCGATCTGTGACATCCATGCGACCAGTGCAGATGAACAGACCTTGGCGACATACGCCACTGTTCGCAGCCCATTGTCCTCCGCAGAGCCGGGGTTGACCTACACGCCGTGGGCCCCCCGCTACATTCATCTCGCGCGAGAGGTGGTGATGGAAACCTTGCGTCAGATCACCCCGGGGGACTTGCCGAAGGACCTGGCTGCCGAACCGTTCGAAACAAATCATGGCGAGTTGTCCATTCACCCGCCAGGCTCCGACCAATGCAAACTCGAAATGCAATGTTGGGGTCAGCCCGTGCGGGGAATGGATGAACCACCGATCCCATTGACCAAAATGATCATCCGGTTCAACAAGGCGCTGTTGAGGGAGTCACCCGATGCCCCTGATTTTGAAGACAAGGTAACCGACATGGTTCAGCCGGCCTGTTTCAGCGATTGGGCCATGCGCATGTCTGGGTTTCTGAAAATGGCTCAGAAAATCGAGCACACCTGCAGCAGCAGGCTCGGCGAATGCCAAAATCAACTCGAGCATCTTTTTGCAGATGCCATGAAACAAGCGCCAGGCACGGACGCCGCGCTGCAGGCAATGGCCAGAATTTACTGGTGGTCAGCCCATGCGATGCTGGACCAACGGGGCAGTGCAGCCAAAACCGAGCTGCTTTTCCGTGCACTTTGCCACAGCAAGGGTTTGAATGTTCCCCCGTGGAAGGCTGGTGTATCTGCCGACCTTCTGTGCATGAAAATGGATGAATCGCGGTGGTTGCGCGAGTTTAAAGATCACCTGGCTGCGCTGGCGGAGAAAGCTTAGCGCTTGGCTCGGTGATGCCAGCATCCAGTCGATCCATTTGCCATGCATACAATGCCACCAAGCCCAAAAAAGTAAGCAGCAACACGCTTGAGATCAACCAGTAAGTCAAGGGCACACCATACACCTCGATGCCCAAGCGCGGCACCAGCAGCACAACGCCCAGTATCAACAACACCCAGACGGCAAGCAAACGCCGGGTGATGCGCTTGACCCGCTGCCAGTACAACTCCTCGAGGGGGGTGGGCGAGCTGTTACTCATGCTGGGCTCACCGGGCAAATTGGGGTTTGAAGCGGTACACGGCCAGGGTGCTGCGCAAATTGCCCAACACAGAGACGGTGTTGCCATTCAAGAACAGTTCTTTGCCCAGCACTTTGTAGCCGATTTGCCCCAGCAGCGCTTCAAAATCCTTGACTGTGCACAGGTGAATGTTGGGCGTGTTGTACCACTGGTAAGGCATTTGCTTGGAGACAGGCATGCGGCCCATGGCGATGGACCACACGTGGTACCAATGCCCGAAGTTGGGAAAACTCACCACCCCCTCTTTGCCCACCCTTGCAATTTCACGCAGGATGCGCTCGGTGTTGTGCATGGCCTGCAGGGTTTGCGAGAGAATAACCACGTCAAAGGCGTGGTCATCAAACATGGCCAGCCCCTTTTCAAGGTCTTGCTGAATCACGTTGATGCCATTGGCCACACTGCGTTGCACATTGGTGTCGTCAATTTCAACGCCATACCCGGTTGCTTTGCGTGTGTGCATGAGTCGCGCCAAAAAAGAGCCATCTCCACAGCCGAGATCCAACACTCGGGCACCCATGGGGATCCAGCTCTCAATCAGATCCAGGTCAGCACGTGGCACCACAATCGGCAAGGGTTGTACATCCTGGCGCACGGCGGGGGTGAGCTTTTTCATGTCGACTCCTTCACCAGCTCTTTGGCGATGCGCTCAAAATAGCTGCGCACCACTTTGTGGTAACGCTCATCGGTGAGCAAAAACGCATCATGGCCGTGGGGTGCATCAATCTCTGCATAGGTCACATCGCGTTGATTGGCCATCAGGGCCTCAACAATTTCGCGGGTGCGCTCGGGCGCAAATCGCCAGTCGGTGGTAAAACTCACCAGCAGGAAACGCGCCTTTGCAGCGGCCAGCGCTTGGGCCAAGTTGCCCTGGGTGTGGCGTGCTGGGTCGAAGTAGTCCAGTGCTTTGGTGATCAACAGGTAGGTGTTTGCATCGAAGTACTCGGCAAATTTATCGCCTTGGTAGCGCAAATAGCTTTCCACCTGAAAATCCACCTCCAGGCCGTAGTTGTAGTCCCCGTTGCGCAGGTTGCGGCCAAACTTTTCGGCCATGTCGTCCCCGCTGAGGTAGGTGATGTGTCCAATCATGCGGGCCAGGCGCAATCCGCGCTTGGGCAGCACGCCGTGCTCGTAGTAATTGCCACCGTGAAAGTCGGGGTCGGTCACAATGGCCTGCCGGGCCACCTCGTTGAACGCAATGTTCTGGGCACTGAGCTTGGGTGTAGAGGCAATCACCATGCAATGGCCCACGCGGTCCGGGTAGCTGAGGCTCCACTGCAGGGCTTGCATGCCCCCCAGGCTGCCACCCATCACAGCGGCAAATCGCGCTATGCCAAGCCGGTCGGCCAGGCGCGCCTGGGCATTGACCCAATCCTGCACCGTCACGAAGGGGAACTCTGCTCCCCAGGGTTTGCCAGTGGCGGGGTTGACACTGCTTGGGCCGGTGGAACCAAAACACGAGCCCAGGTTGTTGACGCCGATCACAAAAAACCGGTTGGTGTCCAGAGGTTTGCCAGGGCCCACCATGTTGTCCCACCATCCAAGGCTTTTGTCATCGCCCTCGTACAAACCCGCCACATGGTGAGAGGCGTTGAGTGCGTGGCACACCAACACGGCATTGCTTTTGTCAGCGTTCAGGGTGCCATAGGTCTCCACCATCAGCTCATAGCTGGGCAGGGTTTTGCCACACTCCAGCAGGAGCGGCTCATCAAAGGCATAAAGAACAGGCTTTACAAAGCCGACGGATTGTTGGTCTGACACGGTGCTGATGCTTGTAGGTGTTGTATGGCCCAAGGCTGCAAGCCTTTGAGTATAAATCGCAAAAGGCCCTCTCACAGCCGAGGGCCCACAGATGCGCGGGCTTCACTCATCGTGGAGCTGGCGCATCAGGTCCTCAATTTTATCAAGCTCATAGCTTCGCGTGATTTTTTTGACCAGCTTCTGGGTGGCCTCAAAGTCGGTTTTCAAG
>DASUEC010000164.1:0-3210 GCA_036275255.1 Limnobacter sp.
AACTCCGATTCTTTTCCAGCGGCTTGAATCGCCTTGTGCAATGCCAGGCTGTTGCGCTCGATGCTGACGATGGTGTCTTGCTCTGGGGCGAGGATAAGGCTTGGGGTTCTCGCATTGCTGACGAACTCGATGGGTTGGGACGCTTCCGGGTAGTTCGGATGGTTAAAAACGGGTTGTACCTCAAGGTCTCGAATGGGGTAAATGTTGTAGGCCCCGGCCAAACCAACAAAGCCACCGATCGAGCTGGGAGAACCTCCAGCGGCTACAAGCCAGCGTGGGTCGTAGGCAAGCATGGCCGCATTGTAGGCTCCAGCACTGTGACCCATGAGAACAAACTGCTTGGCGGGTTGCAAGTGGGCATAATCGGGTGCCGCCAACTCGCGTTGGATGGTCGCGATGCTGTGCGCTCCGTCTTCCAGAAATTCCGGGTAACGGACTTCAGGATACAGGCGGTAGTTGGGTATGGCGGTGATGTAGCCCAGGCTCGCAAGCCGTCGCCCCACAAACTCATATTCTGTTTTGTCGCCCCTGTTCCAGCTGCCCCCATAAAAAAAGATTATGACGGGCGTGTCTCTGCCTGGCGCCTGCGCGGCGTTCGGCAAGTAGAGGTCGTAGCGCTGCTTTGGGTGATCGCCAAACGCCAGGTCTGTTTTCACCTCGACGGTGTAGATTTTGGACACCGAATTGACCAGTTGGAGCGCGCTGCATCCACCGAGCAAAACAACAGGGAGGCATTTCAGGACAATGGCGAATGCTTGCAAGACTTTCATGGGCGAATTCGTGTTGGGAGATTGACGGTTTTACACAGTGTGCCTGTGTTTGGATGCACTTTATTCCTGGCTGGTGTAACGATGATTGGCAGATTCAATTCTGTGCTTTGCTTGCAGTAAGGGGCTGGGTTTCGCGTTGTCCTATTTCCCAGGCGTGCAGAAGCATTTTTCTTTCCTGTGTCCAGCGGTATTGCCCAAGTTGCCCTGTGGACTGAATGACTCGATGGCAGGGAATCAGGTATGCAACTGGATTGCTGGCAACAGCGCTGCCAACTGCTCGACTGGCCTTGGGTTTGCCTATCGCCTGGGCCAGCTGTTGGTAGCTGGTGAATTGCCCGGGCGGCAGGTGCATGAGCGCCTCCCAGACCTGAAGTTGAAAGGCGCTGGCGCGAAGCTGCAAATGCAGCGGTTGCCGCATTCCGCCTTTGAATATATGGTCAACGAGCTGTTGTGTGCGGGTGAGCGCGGTGTCGAATTGGCCCAGCGGATATTGCATTCGAAGCCCCGCTAACCATTCTTCAAAACCCAATGTGGGCGTTTCGAATTCGAGGTTGTGCAGGCCCTGTTCGGTTTGGCAGACAAAGGCGGTGCCAAGCGGGGTGGTGGCGGCACCCACTTTGAATGTGATGCCCTGCCCGCGTTGCTGCACTTGACCTGGTGTCATGGCTTCCAGCTTGAGGATCAAGTTATGCAATTGGCTGGTGCTGCCCATGCCCAGTGCGATGCTGGACTGCAGTGTTGTTAAACCTTGTTTGAGCAGTGAGACGGCGTGCCGTCGTTGAAGCACCTGGAAAAAGCGTTTTGGGCTTATGCCTGCCCATTCAAGAAAAACCCGTTGCACATGGCAAGGGCTTAGCCCAAGCATGCGTCCGATTTCGTCGAGGTCTGGCTCCCGAGTGCGCTGCCCCTCGTGCAGTGCTTTTTGCTCTAGCTCCAGCCATGCTATTGCATTTTGTACAAGTTGATAGTGATTGGAGGGGTTGGCAAGCATGATGAAGGCGCTGGGTGGCAGATGTATGCAGTGTCTTTGTAAATGTACCGGGCGGCAATCCGATTCTTGCGGTTTCCGCGGCACATTGGCAAATTTCAAAAGGAAATTACTCACAAGTTACATTGTTTTTAGCAGGGGCTTTTCTATTTGTTGTGAGTATTGTGCGATTTATGAATCTATTGCGACAGTGACTTAGTAAGAGGGGTAACCAATACACAGTGAAATTTGCCATTGGCGAATTGTTCAAGAGGTCGAAAAGGCCCTGAGGAGACTACACATGCTGATTGTTCATCGTCCAGTTCATTCAATTGTTGCGGCCTCTGTGGCCCTGGCCCTGTCCGCGCTTGCTTTGCCGACTTTGGCTGCCGGTTCCTTTGAGGGACCCGGAGGCATTGAGGGCCGCTGGGCGATGGAGGTGACGGTTGGCGCAGCCATGCGCACCCGCGATGCGGACAAGTCACTCATTTTTTTGGGCAATGGCGGGCAGGCGTCCAGCGGCACCGTGGACGATGGCAACCTCAATTATGGCAAAGGTGATGTGTTTAGTTCTCAGGCCAAGGCTGTGGGCGAGCTTGAGCTGCGCAAGGACAACACAGGTGTGTTTGTGCGCGCCAAGGCGTATTCGGATTTTCACAATCGCAGCAACCGTGTGCCGCACGGTTCATCCAACAATGGTTTCCGTCCCAATGAGCCATTGAACGATGCCGGTTTTGACAAGGGAACCGGGTTTGAGGATGCACAGTTTTTGGATGCTTATGCGTTTGCGAACTTTGAACCCTTGGGGCGACCACTGACGGTGAAAGTTGGTAACCAAGTGGTGACCTGGGGCGAGGCCTTGTTTGTTCTGGGGGGGGTCAATCAATATTCAAACTTTGACTCCGCGGCATTGCGCCGGCCAGGTGCGCAGTTGAAGGAAGTGTTTTTGCCGATTCCGCAGTTGTACGCAAACCTGCAGGCCACAGACTCGCTTTCGATCGAGTCGTTTGTGCAGGTAAATCATGAGAAGGTGGTGGTGGATGGCTGCGGCACACTGTTTTCCCAGGCCGATTTGTTGAACTGTAACTTTCAAGGGGCACCCATCAACCCGGGTGTGTTGAGCACGCCTGCCGGAGACATCGACTTCACGGGTTACAACGACCAGCAGAGTTTTTCTGGTGGGGGCACGGTCCGTGTGGGTGGAACGCCGTTCAATACGTCCACTTTGGCTGGTGCCAGTGGGCTCACGGGATTGATCGGCGGGTTCACAGGATTGCCTGCAGACCTCGGCAATCTGAATTTCCGCATGGCACAACTTTCGGATCGGCGACCCAAAGACACCGGGCAGTTGGGGATTGCTGCACGTTATTATGCCGGGGAGATTGGCACCGAGTTTGGCGCATATCTGGTTAATTATCACCAGCGCATCCCAAACTTGTCTCTGCGCAAAACACCCTCAGGGTACGAAGGCTC
>DASUEC010000165.1:0-4558 GCA_036275255.1 Limnobacter sp.
GACGCACCTTGGCCACACTTGCGGCCACTGACAGCCCAAAGGCCAAGGTTGGGTTTGGGGAATTGCCTGGCGGATTTGTGCGTGTGCCTTACAAAAACTTTGCAGCCATTGAGCAGGCGGCCGACGATCATCCTGAAATTCAGGCCGTGCTGCTCGAGGTTTTGCAGGGTGAAGGTGGGATCAACGTGGCAGATTCTGAATACTTGCAGGCCTTGCGCAAGCTTTGCACCGCGAAAGGCTGGCTGCTGATGATCGACGAAGTTCAAAGTGGCATCGGGCGCACGGGCAAGTGGTTCGGTTATCAGCACGCTGGCATTCAACCAGATGTTATTACTCTGGCCAAAGGCCTTGGATCTGGCGTCCCAATTGGCGCATGCGTTGCCGCTGGGCCCGCCGCTGGCGTACTCACCCCTGGCACGCACGGCACCACCTTTGGAGGTGGCCCTTTGGTGTCTGCGGCGGCCTTGGCCACCTTGCATATCATGGAAGAGGAGCATCTGCTTGAACACGCCGAGGCGATGGGACAGTTGATTCGGGCCACCCTTGCGCGTGAGTTGGCCGGTGTTGCCGGTGTGAAAGAAATTCGGGGGCGAGGCCTGATGGTGGGCATCGAACTGTGGAAACCCTGTGCTGACCTGGTGGCCATTGCACGGGAGAAGGGCTTGATCATCAATGTCACCCGGGACAATGTGGTGCGTTTGCTGCCACCTTTGGTGATCAAGCAAGAAGAAGCCGAGAAGCTGGCAGTGGAGCTCGCTCCTCTGATCAAAGACTTCCTCGCGCAAACAGCCTAAGGAGGAAACCGGCCAGCAAGGCGAGCCGGTAAGCACATGCCGATCAAACATTTTTTGCAGTTCAGCGACATCACCCGGGGCGAGTTTGACTATCTCATGAACCTCACCCGGGATGTGAAAGCGCGTTTCAAACGATACGAGCCCTACTATCCACTGCAAGACCGCACACTGGTGATGATTTTCGAGAAGGCCTCCACACGCACTCGCCTCAGCTTTGAGGCAGGCATGCACCAACTGGGTGGATCGGCCATTTACCTGAACACCAAGGACTCGCAGCTGGGCCGTGGAGAACCCGTCGAGGACGCTGCTCAAGTCATTTCCAGAATGTGCGACATCGTAATGATCCGCACCTATGAACAGGAAATTGTGGAGAGGTTTGCAGCCAATAGCCGGGTGCCCGTGATCAATGGGCTGACCAATGAATATCACCCCTGCCAGACACTGGCCGACATTTACACATTCATCGAGAACAGGGGAAGTATTCAGGGCAAGACAGTGGCCTGGGTTGGCGATGGAAACAATGTGTGCGCCACTTGGCTGCAGGCCGCCGAGCTGCTGGATTTCAAGGTGAACATCTCCACACCGTCTGATTATAACATCGACATCAGCAAAGTAAACATTCAGGGCACTCACCATGAATGGTTTGCCGATCCCATGGACGCGTGCAAAGGCGCAGACATTGTAACTACCGATGTTTGGACGAGCATGGGGTTTGAGAAGGAGAACAATGCACGCATGGAGGCTTTTGCTGAATTTCAGGTGGATGCAGACATGATGGGCGTGGCACATCCACAGGCGCTGTTCATGCATTGCCTGCCTGCTCATCGCGGTGAGGAAGTGTCTGCGGAGGTGATTGACGGGCCACAGAGCGTGGTCTGGGATGAAGCTGAAAACCGCTTGCACACCCAAAAAGCATTGATGGAATTTCTTTTGTTGGGGCGCAAATGAATCTGCGCTTTGCCTGCTAACTTTTTCTAGACTTATGCATCATGAGTGACATTAATAAAGTAGTGCTCGCCTACTCTGGCGGATTGGACACTTCGGTGATCCTCAAATGGCTTCAAGACAACTACGGTTGTGAAATCGTGACATTCACAGCCGATCTTGGACAGGGTGAAGAGCTCGAACCTGCACGCCAGAAAGCGCTTAAATTTGGCATCAAGCCTGAAAACATCTACATCGATGATGTTCGGGAAGAGTTTGTACGGGACTTTGTTTTCCCGATGTTCCGAGCCAACACGGTGTACGAAGGGGAATACCTGTTGGGCACATCCATTGCCCGCCCGCTCATTGCCAAACGACTGATTGAAATCGCCAGGCAGACCGGTGCAGATGCCATTTCACACGGCGCCACAGGCAAGGGCAACGATCAGGTGCGTTTTGAACTGGGCGCATACGCCTTGATGCCCGGTGTGAAAATTATTGCCCCTTGGCGTGAGTGGGATCTGCTAAGCCGCGAGAAGCTGTTGAAATATGCAGAGGCAGCAGGTATTGAAATTGACATGAAGCACAAGAATGGCGGTGCGCCCTACTCCATGGACGCCAACCTGTTGCACATCAGCTTCGAGGGACGGCACCTTGAAAACCCGAGTGCAGAAGCAGAAGAAGCGATGTGGCGCTGGACAGTGAGCCCCGAAGCTGCACCAGACGCGGCCGAATACCTGGATGTGGAGTTTGAGCGGGGTGACATCGTTGCATTGAACGGCAAGCGCATGAGCGCGGCCGAGGTGCTGACCGAATTGAACCGCATTGGTGGCAAGCATGGGATTGGGAGACTGGACCTTGTGGAAAACCGTTATGTGGGCATGAAGAGCAGAGGCTGCTACGAAACTCCCGGCGGCACCATCATGCTGAAAGCCCACCGTGCGATTGAGTCCATCACCCTGGATCGGGAAGTCGCCCACCTGAAGGATGATTTGATGCCGCGCTACGCAAGCCTGATTTACAACGGTTACTGGTGGAGCCCAGAGCGCGTGGCTTTGCAGACACTGATTGATCACACGCAACAAACGGTGAATGGCTGGGTGCGCCTGAAGCTTTACAAGGGCAACGTGATTGTTGTGGCACGCGACTCTAAAACAGATTCGCTGTTTGACCAGACCATTGCGACTTTTGACGAAGATGGTGGCGCTTACAACCAAGCAGATGCGGGTGGATTCATCAAGCTCAACGCACTGCGCATGCGGATTGCAGCCAATGCAAAAATCAAGCGTGGCAATTGATCACCGCTGGATTGATACACCCAAACAGCCGGCGAAAGCCGGCTTTTTTTTGAACCTTGCAGGACAAATCAGCCACAAAGTAATTGTCGAGTTATCTTAACGAATTCCGCATGCCCAACTGGATCCGCCACGGCCTGGCTTCGATACTCTGTTTGAGCGCACTGAGCTACGCAAATGTGGTTCAGGCCCAAACCTGGAAAACATCGGACATCGAGATTCAAAACACCTTGGGGTTTGCTGCTTTTCCGCAGGACGTGGTGGCAACGCCCGGCGCGGAAGTCACACTGTCTGTCATGGTCAGTGGCCCGGTCAAACACATTCAATGGCGCAAAAACGGTGTTGCCATCGAACACGGCACAGAGCGACAACTGACAGTGTTGGCACCCGTGGATCAATTCAACCCTGACCTGTATGACGTAGAAATTCGAGACGCATTTGGCAACCGGCGAGTCAGTGCCGCAGCAGCCGTTCGCGGCAAGGCCGACGGATCAAGCGCTGTGTCAGAACATATCAACTACCAGAACTGGCTGAAAGTTCAAGCGATCTTTGAACTCACCCAATTGTTCCAGCAAGCCGTGGAACGTCTGGACGAAGAAATTGGCAGTTGGGATAGAGGCATGTCCCAAGTTCAGAAAAACCTGACTACTTGCAACGCAATGCCCGAAGGGCAATGGATCAACCCACGCGATGATGAAATGGGCAAGGAAATCGGCTTGAAACTCGTATTGAAGGACTGCCTGCTGCCCCGCTTCAATCAAGCCGGTGAAAAAGAGGATGTCATCGTGTCAGGCCAGTATCTTCAAACGGTGAGCAAACAATCAACAGACCAAACAGACACAAGAACACACGAGAAATTTGCGCGCGACCTGAGCTTCCGATTTGTTCAATCCCAACCATCAAAAATGGTGCGTTTGACCAATTTTGATACTTTGCTGAACGGCAAGCTTACCCACACCGTGCAAAGATTCAAGATTGGTACAAAAGGAGTGCGCACCAAAGAGACCTACGAATGGAGTAAAAACACCACCATTGTGAACCCGCAAACCGGGGTGGAAGTAAGATTTTTGGGGGGTCGCTATGGCAAAGAAGAATTTGGCAACCGAGCCCAAGGCGGAGTGCAGTTGCAACGCTCGTCGGAGTTTTTCCATCAACTGAAACTGGAAGTCAACGGAAAGCCCATGATGCTCGACGGACTGGTCACCCGAATTTACGGCGGTGATGAGGTCAACCGCAGCGGACAGTTCAGCGTATCGCTCAATGGCAAGACGATTTTGACCACACCTGGGGTCGGAAGCCCTTTGCGATCCGTTTCCGGGGAACTGCCATTTGTCCCAAAATTCGTCGGCCTGTTCGCAAACGATCACCTGCCTTCAAACGAGCCAGCAAACTCAGACAATCCCAAGGTCATGCTTGGCAAAGCCTACTAGACCAAGTTCGGTTCTGCTTCCAGCAACACGCCAAATTTGCTCTCCACGGCTTGGCGAACATGCTCAATGAGTTGACGCAGATCCTCCGCGCGGCCTCCTCCATGGTTGACCAGTA
>DASUEC010000166.1:0-5624 GCA_036275255.1 Limnobacter sp.
TGCTGCCACGACGGACGGTGAAAGCCTTGCGCATGGATTCGTTTTCAATGCCAATCATGGATTCCTCTGTGATGCTTTGTGCATATTTCCAGGTGACATTCATTTGTTCACGTTGCATTTCAATCAAAGCGTAACCTTTGGTCTTTAGTTCGCTGTACTTGATGTGTGGATTCAGTACAGGCAGGATTGCAGAAACGACATCGGCGACTTCATCCGGAAAGCCCGATGATGTCACCGATGGGGTCACAATCTCCACACCGAGGCTGCGTTGCAACTGGTTGCCGCCGATCAATGCGATTGGATTTTCATAGATCTCGATCGCCCAACTGGTGTGGATGTCGCCGGTCAATACCACCAAATTTTCAATCCCAATGTCTTTGATCAAGTTGAAGACGCGGTTGCGTTCGGCGACGTAACCATCCCATTGATCCATGTTGATGCTAACAAGGTTGCCCAACAGTTTCTGATCCAACAGTTCCACCTGTGGGGCCTCAAGAATGTTGAGTTGCCCAAACATCACTTGCTGACCTAGCACCGTCCAGATGGCTTTGCGCTGCTTGGCTTCGAACAGGCGGTCACTGAGCCAGCGCCGTTGCTCGAATCCAAGCAACTGTCGATCGGGATTGAAACGGTCGGGGTCGACTGCCATGATCTCGGCTTGCTTGTCCCTTCCAACGATTCGTGTATCAAGCATGATTAGACTGCACAAGTCACCCACTTGAAAGTCCCGGTAGATGACTTCACGGGGGTCGGGGGCCAGTGTGTTGGGATTGCGTGGGAACCGCTCCCGCAATGGCATCCAGTTGTAGTAGGTTCGGATGGCGATTTTTTTACGTTCTTGATAGTCGCCTTCTTCTGGCTGATGGTTTTCGGCCCCATCTTTGTAAGCATCGTTGGTGATTTCGTGGTCGTCCCACACTGCGATCATGGGGTGGGTCGCGTGCAAGGCTTGTAGCTCCGGGTCTGCCTTGTATTGTTGGTGACGTTCCACGTAATCTGCAAGACTGACGATTTCTTTGGGCGGGTTGGGTGTACGCGCCACTCCCATGCGGCTAAGCCCTGCGCCACTTCCCCCACCCTCATACAGGTAATCGCCCAGATGCACCACAAAATCAAGTGGTTCTTGACGGACCATCTCGTAAACGGAGAACAACCCTGCCGGGTAGTTAGAGCAGCTCATCGTTGCGAATCGAATGGATGGCACTTCACCAGTGGGCAGAGTTTTTGCATGGCCTATCCGTGAAGCTTTGCTGCCTGCTGTGAAGCGATAAAGCAGTGCTTGGTCCGCATTCAAGCTAGGCATTGTTCCCTGGGGGAAGCTCACCCCCTTGTACAGCGCCTGATTGCCCAAATCAACTTTCAGGGTATAGTCTCGGTCCCGAAACGCAATAAACTCCCCCAGTTTCGCAATGGGGCCCTGTTCAAATCTGGTCGCCCACTGCGTCATGTCATTGAGCGGTTTATCTAAAAGCACGTACTCCAGTGTGACTGGTATTTTTTCCACATCGCCATTGCGAGGAGACAATGCTGTCCACAGGATGATTGCGTTTTCACTTGGGTCACCACTGCACACTCCCCATGGAAATGCTCCCGCGGGGTCGAGCAGGGGATTCACCTCTTCGCTGGGTGTGATTGTGCCCGAGGGGGTGTCAGGCGCGCTGCTGTTTGAAGAGTCCGAACCGCAGGCAACGAGCGTCGGCAGGGATAAACCCGCAAGGCCTGTTTTAATGAAGTGGCGACGATCCATGTGGGGCACCGATATATTCGTGAAGCTATTGCTGGTACCTCACTTGCCTTGCCTTTGGGTTCGAGGAAAACATCAGCGTGACGATTCACTGAAGCGTCATATTTCAACGCCTGTCCCACGTCCCCATGATCCAATCCATGATTGGGTAGGTGATGTTGAAGTTTTTGTGCGCCATGATGCGTTGATCGTGGTGGGTGGTGTGCAGGCGTGCAAAGCGTGTGAAGCCCGGGATGCGATGCACCCAGTGGTCCTCTTTCAAGTGATACGACAGGTGCAGCAATTCATAATTCAGGTAATACGCCATGCCCGTGGCCACGAGCAGCAAAGCCACATTGGGGCTGAACAGCCATGCCACCAGGGCACCCATGGGCACAAAAAAAGCAATCACGAAAAAGCCGACGATGGCGATGGGAAACAACACCGCTTTGTAGTCCCTGTTGCTGTCGATTTGCATGTGTGTGTCGGTGAAAAACCGGTGATGCTGGAGCGAGTGCCGTTTGTACACAAAGCCAAGGCCTTTGACGGGCCGATGCATGGCGTACTTGTGGCCAGCCCATTCGGCAAAGTTGGCATACAAAAAAGTGGCGGGGATGGTGAGCCACTCCAGCAGGCTGGGTGCATTGAGCCAATACACACACAAGGCAATCACGCCCAGACCCAGGGTCATGGTCATGGCCAGGTGCAGCAGGCCATGGTAGCGCACGGAAATGTGGGCTTGACGGTACTCGGCGCGCACGGACTGTACGGCGGCGTTTTGTGATTCCTTGGGCACAAGGGGCTTTACTTTGGCGTGCATGGTGTTGCTGTCTCCCGGTCATTTGTTCTTTGTTTGTAATGTTAGATTGCCCCCGATTGCCTTGAATTTCAAGTGCTTTTGGGCTGCGTTGGCGCCGCGCTGATACACTTTGAAAAACAATGCCCAAAGCGGCAAGAGGAGACCTGGCATGAATGCACCGCTGACAAACAACCCCCCCACACACATCTCGCCCGCCGAATGGCAAGCCCGCACTGACCTGGCTGCCGCCTATCGCCTGGTGGCGATGCATGGCTGGGATGATTTGGTGTTCACCCACATTTCAGCAAGGGTGCCGGGCGAAGAGGGCCACTTTTTGATCAATCCGTATGGGTTCATGTTTGAGGAAATCACCGCGAGCAGTTTGGTGAAGGTGAACATGCATTGCGAGAAAGTGGACAACAGCCCCCACGATGTGAAACCGGCCGGGTTCACCATTCACAGTGCGGTGCACGCCGTGCGGCACGATGCGCATTGTGTGATGCACACCCACACGGTGGCTGGCGTGGCGGTGTCCACGCAGGCGCAGGGTTTGCTGCCAATCTCTCAGCAGTCCTTGTTCCCGTTGGCTGGCCTGGCCTACCACGACTATGAAGGTTTGGCCTTGCGCGAAGACGAAAAGGTTCGCCTGCAGGCGGATTTGGGGCAGGCCAACACCATGATTTTGCGCAACCATGGTTTGCTCACCTGTGGGCCCACGGTGGCCGATGCGTTTTTGAACATGTTTATTTTGCAGCGGGCCTGCGAGGTGCAAATTGCAGCCCAGTCTGGCGGAGCTCAGTTGATTCCGGTCGCCCAGCCTATTGTGGATGGCATCAAGGCTGCGGCGGCCCAAGTCACCCGCGGTCTGGGTGGCAACATTGCCTGGCCTGCGTTGTTGCGCAAATTGGACCGGGAGCAGCCAGATTTCCGCAGTTGATGTGAGGGGGCTAAACCCCCTCATTGATTCATTGCTGCGAGTCACCCCCTGTTACGGTGGACACATACTTCGCCAAAATTTTCATTTGCTCTTCGTTGAGGTGATCGGTAAACGGTGGCATGGCGCCTTTGCCATTTTTTAGCGCGTTCAGCACCCGGGCCTCGCTGGGTTTGAGCTGATCCAGCACTGGCCCAATCTGCCCCTTGCTGCCAGCGTCCGCCAGGGTGTGGCAAATGGCACAGGCGGGCTCGGCGTCGGTTTGGAACAATTTGCGGCCCTGTGCAAGAACGCTGGCCTCATCGGCCAGCACCGAGGTTGCAAACAACATGAACACAAGGCTGGTGAGCGCGTATCGGGTGTGGACCATGGGGGGCTTACCTTGGGTTTGACCCCCCCAGTTTACGCCCGCAGGCGCCTGGCTTTGAAGAGGCCCCACCCGCTCTCGAACAAATAGCACAGCAGCACTTTGAGCGGGTGTTCGTTGGGGATGGGGTTTTTGCCCTTGCCCAATCGGTGAATTTGGCGGGTGTACCATTGAATCTCCAGCAGGCCGCTTTGGTCGATGGTCTTCAGGCCAGTGATCAAGGGTTTGACCGGGTGGAGGGCTTCTTGGTTGGCCAGCAGGCGGTTGGGCAGGTCGGGCTCGATGGCAATGGAGCGTGCCAGCCCAATCAAATCGACTGCGCCACTGTTGAGCGCCTCTTTCATGCCGCCCACGGTGCGAAAGCCGCCTGTGAGCATCAGAGGCACTTTGCACACGGCACGCACTTTCTCGGTGAAGTCCATGAAGTAGGCTTCGCGTTTGACAGTGCTTTCTTTTTTGGGTTGGGCTGTGGCACCGGTCATGGCGGGGGCTTCGTAGGTGCCGCCCGATACCTCGATCATATCAATGCCGCGTGCGGTCAGCTCTTCAATCACGGCCAGGGATTCTTCCTCGGAGAATCCGCCCTTTTGAAAGTCGGCCGAGTTCAACTTGATGCCCACCGGGAAGTTGGGCCCCACTTGTTTGCGCACTTCGTCGTACACGGCCAGCACAAAGCGTCGACGGTTCTCTGCGTTGCCGCCCCATTGGTCGGTGCGCTGGTTGCTGTGTGGGCTCAAGAACTGGCTGATGAGGTAGCCGTGTGCGCCGTGAATTTGAACGCCGTCAAAACCGGCGTCTTTGCAGATTTTGGCGGTGCGTCCCCAGCGGGCGATCAGGTCCAGAATTTCATGTTCTTCCAGGGCGCGGGGCGTGCCAAACATCATTTGCAGGTCTTTGCGGAAGGGGATGGCCGAAGGAGAAACCGTCTCTTTGTTCATTCCCTTGGGGCTTTGCTTGCCAGGGTGGTTGATCTGCACCCAAATCTTGCTGCCCTGTTGCTGGCCAGCCTTGGCCCACGCTTGCAACAGGGGCATGTCACGGTCGTCTTCGATCACAACGTTGCCGGGCTCTGCACGTGCACGCCGGTCGATCATCACATTCCCGGTTATATTCAAACCAATGCCGCCTGCGGTCCACCGCTCATACACCCGCACCAGTTGTGGGGTGACGCGGTTGTCGGTGGTGCCCAGGGCCTCGCTCATGGCGGCCTTCACCAGGCGGTTGGGCAGGGTTGCGCCGCAAGGCAGGCTGAGCGGGTCGCGTAGTTCGATGCGCATGGGAGTCTCCGGATGTCTGTAAATTGAAAACGATTGTTGTCAAATTGATCTTTGCAAAATATTAGCCTGCCTGCATGAAAAATGTTGAAGTCCGCACACTAATCTTCACCGCCCTGGCCATGTGCGCTTTTGCCGCCAACTCATTGTTTTGCCGGGCGGCTTTGGGTGCCGGGCAAATCGACCCAGCCAGCTTCACGGCGATTCGGCTCTTCAGCGGTGCGCTTACGCTGTGGGTGTGTTTGCGGGTGCAGGGGGGGGCAGGCTGGGGCGGTGCGTGGGCGGGTGCCTGGGCTTTGTTTGGTTATGCAGTGATGTTTTCGATGGCGTATGTAAGCCTGAGCACGGGCACCGGTGCGCTGATTTTGTTTGGTAGTGTGCAGCTCAGCATGATTGCTTACGCATCCACGCGAGGCGATCGTTTGCAGGGCTTGAGGGCCTTGGGTGCTGTTGTGGCTGCGCTGGGCCTGCTGCTCTTGCTCTGGCCCAATGTGCAGCGCCCCGATTCTTTGCTGGCGGTGCTAAGC
>DASUEC010000167.1:0-3542 GCA_036275255.1 Limnobacter sp.
TTCTTGATTTTTGCAAACGCAAGTACTGCCTTGAAATCAAGATGCAGGAATCTGACGCGATGATCAATGCGACCGGTGCGAAAATCAATTATTACTCAAAGAACAAGAAGGCCAAAAATATTGGCTATCAGCCAAGGTTTAGCTCCATGGAAAACATAGATAGTGTTTTTGAAAACATACTAAATAAAGCAATAACACTAGCTTGACCAAAACACGGCAACACCAATAGCAAACAGGACGCCCTCACTCATGTCGAAGTGAAATGAGTTGAACATGTTGCCCAGCACAAAAGCAAGCAAGAACGCCAGTGCCGCGGGCGCACGAGTGCCCACATGCTTGAGCAGCACGCAAAAATAGGCCAGGTAAACGGCCAGACCAAGCAATCCAATTTGCAATGCAAACAGAAGGTATTGGTTATGCGGGTTGTTGAGCGCAAAAATACCTCCTGCCACACCATGGAGCTTGAGTGCTCCTTCAACACCACCCAAACCGTATCCAAACCATGGTTGCAGTGCAATCGCCTCCAAGGCGCGGCCATAATAGGTTAAACGCATACCGCTGCGACCCGCAGACACTCCGCCTGATGAGAGCCATGTGTTGTACTCAAGCTGCGCAGAGCGCAGGATGGCCTGCACCTCGGGCACCCAAAGCACCATTGCCCCAACCAGCAACGCAATGCCAACCACGGCTACCAGTAAACCCTTGCGGCCAAACCGGGCATAAAACACCACCACCGGAAACACCATCAACACCAGCCACCCAGTGCGACCATCCATCATGAAAAGTACATTGATCGCTGCCAACAAAGCCAGTGCATAAAGCCCAAGCACCCCGAGCAGGCCCTTGCCTTCGTGTTGCCGCTGATGCGCCAGCCAAGCCATAAGCCCGGCACCCAAAGCGACAAAAAAGCCATGGGTGATGTGCTGTTTGAAAACGAATGGGTTGTTGGGTGGGCCACAGCCATCCATACCCACTGCCATGCAAAACCCTGGAACAAATGCATTGAGGTAGCTCAGCAGCACGGTGATGGCGATACCCGCTACAAACGCGAACAACACACGGCGCGCATCCGCAGGCGTGAGCAAAGCAGCCGCCAGAAACGGGATGTATGCAAGCCGTGCGTACTTACCCAAATAATCGCTGGCTTGTTGCCAACTTCCCGTGGAATACAGCTGTGAGGCACAAAGCAGACCGAAAAAAGCCAAAACCCCCCAGGCCACTGGATGTTGCAGAAGAGCTAGCAAACGCTGCCGATTGGCCGTGGTGAAGAGCACACTAAGCATGCACATGGCCAACAGCACATTGGTTGGTGCTGGTTTGATTGATACGAAAAACGCCGCCCCCGCGAGGCTGTAAGCTGCAATGTTCATGGATTGGCTACTTGCAAGAGCAGTTCCCGCGCAGGGGCGTCTGCCCCGCTGCCGACGTGTTGCAACAATTGGCCCAGCAAGGCATCGAACTCTGCTTCATTTGGCATGGGCTCATTGGCAGCCAGGATCTTGGGGTGCACTGTGGGTTGGGCATTGCTGTTGTCAATCAACAGTTCTTCATAAAGCTTTTCCCCAGGCCGCAAACCCGTAAACTCGATGCCGATGTCGCCTTCGCCCGTTGCCGGGTCTTTGGGTACATACCCGGCCAGGCGAATCATGTTGCGCGCTAAGTCTACAATCTTGACACTCTCCCCCATGTCAAGAAGGAAAATTTCTCCACCGTTGGCGAGACTGCTGGCCTGGATCACCAACTCAACCGCTTCATGAATGCTCATAAAAAAGCGGTTGATGTCGGGATGCGTCACAGTGACGGGCCCACCATTGGCAATTTGCTCTTTGAACAAGGGAATGACGCTGCCAGACGAACCAAGGACGTTGCCAAAACGAACCGCACAAAAAACTGTTTTGCGGGATTTTTCAGCCAGGTTTTGGACGACAATCTCGGCCCAGCGCTTGGTGGCTCCCATCACATTGGTGGGGCGTACGGCTTTGTCTGTGCTGATGAGGACGAAGGTTTCTGCACCATGTTGCAAGGCTGCGTTGGCCACTGTTTGGGTGCCAAACACATTGTTTTTTACGCCCTCGGCAATGTTGCCCTCGACCAGGGGCACGTGCTTGTGGGCCGCCGCATGATACACGGTATGAATGCTGTGCATGCGAAACACCTGAGCGATGCGAGGCGCGTCGGCCACCGACCCAAGATAGGGAATCACCGGGCACAAGCCCATGGCTTCGATCTTGCGGTGCACCTGGTACAAAGCGGGTTCGCTTTGTTCAAACAAGAGCAAACTGGATGGGCCCAGTGAAGCAATTTGCCGACACAGCTCGCTGCCGATGCTTCCACCAGCGCCTGTCACCAACACAACTTTGTTGCGCACACGCTTTGACAGTATGGTCTGATTGGCCGCGACAGGGTCACGACCCAGCAGGTCGCCAACATCCACATCACGCACAAGGTTGACCAGATTTTTGCCCGTGGCCAATTCGGAGAGGGCGGGAAGAATCCTGACGCGCAAGCGATGCTTCTCCAGAAGCTCCACGACCTCACGACGCCGTGCACTGCTTGCTTGGGGCAGGCATACAATCGCATCGCGAATCTCGAAATGATCAACAAGGTAATCCAGGCGATTGGGCGGATACACGCGAATGCCGGAGATGTCTTTGTGAATGAGGTCTGGCGAATCATCTATGAAACCTGCGGGAAACAGATCATGACCTGCCATGAGGGATTCGGCCAATTGGATGCCAGATGGGTTTGCACCAAAAATCAACACCTGCCGGTCACTGATCTGCCGACGCACAGGCAACCAAATCAACCAGCGCGCACCAAATCTGGTGGCTGCAATTGCCATGGTTCCGAGGAGGAAATACAGCAGGGGTACCGAGCGGGGTGCCGCCTCAAAACGCTGCACATCCAGAAAAAATACCAAGGCACTCCAGAGCAATACTGCGAAGAACATTGACTTGACGATGGTCCAAAGCGCCTTTTCGCCCACATAACGAATGACAGAGCGGTAAAGCCCGTTGACCGCAAAAACGGGTATGGCTACAAGCGGTGCCGCAACAAACAGAACCCACTGCCAAAACTTGGGTTGAGCGAATTCTCCGATGCGCAATCCATACGCACTCCACACAGCCAGAAACAGGCATGAGAAATCGATGGCCATGAGCACCAATTGCTTTGCGGTGCGTGGCCAGGCGATGACACTGTGCTGTGCGCCAAGCAAATTGGCCAAAATGCGGTTAATGGTTTTCATGCGCTTGTTCGCTTAGTCATCCAGTTCGCCTGCTTTGAAATACTTCGCAATGGCCAACAAAGGCAAATACGCCAAGACCAAGGCCAGCATACCGTGAACCCCGTGGAATGCCACCAACCACGCCCAAGGGGCAAGCCAAAAGAGAATGATACCGCAGGCACCCAAGGTGACGGGCTTGTGGCCCTTCAACTGCCGGCTGGCTCTTTGGAATGCATGCGATCGGTGAGCCTGCCCCAGGTTTTGTTTGCGCCACGCACGGCGCAATAGGGTGTAAGTGGCATCCACCACAAAAACC
>DASUEC010000168.1:0-10489 GCA_036275255.1 Limnobacter sp.
ATTTTTGCCATGTGGTCATGGGTGATGATGTCCTTGTTGCCGGTGGCGGTCACAAAGATGTCTGCCTTGTCGCAGGCGTAGTCCATGGTCACCACGCGGTAACCCTCCATCGCGGCCTGCAGGGCGCAAATCGGGTCGATTTCCGTGACCCACACTTGGGCTGACAAGGCGCGCAGCGCCTGGGCGGAGCCCTTGCCCACATCCCCATAGCCCGCGACCACAGCCACCTTGCCAGCAATCATCACGTCGGTGGCACGCTTGATGCCGTCGACCAGTGATTCGCGGCAACCATACAGGTTGTCGAACTTGGACTTGGTCACGGAGTCGTTCACATTGATGGCCGGGAATGCCAATTCGCCACGCTTGTGCATTTCGTACAAGCGGTGCACGCCTGTGGTGGTTTCTTCCGTCACGCCTTTGATGTGAACAATCCGCTTGGAATACCACTGTGGGTCTTTCTTCAGTGTTTCCTTGATGGATTCAAACAGACAAATTTCTTCTTCGCTGCCGGGGTTGGCCAGCACGGAGAGATCCTTCTCGGCCTTCACGCCCAAATGCAGGAGCAGGGTGGCGTCGCCGCCATCGTCCAGAATCATGTTCGAATAACCACCATCGGCCCACTCGAAGATGCGGTGAGTGAAGTGCCAATAATCTTTGAGGCTCTCGCCCTTGTAGGCAAAAACCGGGATGCCAGCAGCAGCAATCGCGGCAGCCGCATGGTCTTGGGTCGAATAGATGTTGCAGGATGCCCAGCGTACCTCTGCACCCAAGGCGGCCAGTGTTTCAATCAACACGGCCGTCTGAATGGTCATGTGCAAAGAGCCTGTGATCCGAGCGCCTTTCAGGGGCTGGCTGGCAGCATACTCTTGGCGGATTGCCATGAGGCCAGGCATTTCAGTCTCGGCGATCGCGATTTCCTTGCGACCAAAGTCGGCTTCAGCAAGGTCTTTGACAAAAAAGTCATTTTCGCCGGTGGCGGTGAGGGGTTTTACAATGGCGTTCATCACGCCCTCCTTTATAAAGTCCAAAAAGAAAGAAGCGTGAGCGCCGTTGTTGTTTCCTGTTCGAGCCTAGCACCGTAAAAACCGGTGTCGCAACGCCCCTCGAACTCCTTAATTCTAACAGTGATTCATGGGTTCGTCATCCCCATGAGAGGGGGGGAGCCCCTCTGCATGCAGAAATCAAACGCCAGACGCAGCTCTCAAAGCCTCTGCCTTGTCCGTACGTTCCCAACTGAACTCAGGTTCCTCGCGGCCGAAGTGGCCGTAGGCGGCGGTCTTCGCATAGATGGGGCGAAGCAAATCCAGCATCTTTACAATGCCTTTGGGACGGAGGTCAAAGTGATTGCGCACCAGTTCGGTGATTGCGGCATCCGAAATTTTACCGGTTCCAAACGTGTTCACCATGATGGAAGTGGGGCGCGCAACACCGATGGCATAGCTCACCTGCACCAGGCAGCGTTCAGCCAAACCCGCAGCCACAATATTCTTGGCCACATATCGGCCTGCATACGCAGCCGAACGATCCACCTTGGAGGGATCCTTTCCAGAAAACGCACCACCACCGTGGGGCGCTGCACCGCCATAGGTGTCCACAATGATCTTGCGGCCGGTCAGGCCGCAATCCCCCTGTGGTCCGCCGATCACAAAGCGCCCGGTCGGATTGACCAGGAAGTTGATGTCGCCTTTCACCAGCTCCTTGGGCAAAACCGGCTTGATTACTTCCTCAATCACCGCTTCCCGCAGCGTGGCCAGTTCAATGTCCGGCGCGTGCTGGGTGGACAGCACCACGGTGTCGATGGCGTGCGGCTTGCCGTCCACGTATCGCACCGTCACCTGGGATTTTGCATCTGGACGCAACCAGGCCAGGCGGCCATCTTTGCGCAGCAGGCTTTGGCGCTGTACCAACTGGTGGGAAAGGCTGATCGCCAGAGGCATCAACTCACGGGTTTCATCGCAGGCATAGCCAAACATCAAGCCCTGGTCCCCGGCACCTTGATCCAGCCCGTCGTCATGGGCTTTGTCAACACCCTGCGCAATGTCCGGGCTTTGGCGGTCGTAACACACCATCACGGCGCAGCTTTTGTAATCGATGCCGTAATCGCCGTTGTCGTAGCCAATCCGCTTGAGCGTGTCGCGTGCTACATCAATATAATTCACCTGAGCACTGGTGGTGATCTCACCGGCCATCACCACCAAACCGGTGTTGGTGAGTGTTTCGGCGGCAACACGTGCTGTGGGGTCTTGCGCAAGGATCGCGTCAAGCACGGCATCCGAAATTTGGTCAGCCACTTTGTCTGGGTGACCCTCGGAGACAGATTCGGAAGTGAAGAAAAATTCGTTAGACATTAAAAAACTCCAAAAAAACAAGGTTTAAGGCGAAGCCGACTTGTTGTTTTGAAGCTCGGCGACGCTTTAGCGGAATTGTTTTGGTTCGCCCCGCAAGTTGTCCAATTAACTCAGCGAACTATGTGAATATACAACAGACCGAGCCGCTGTGAAAGACCAGACTCGTTACAATCACGGACATGATCAAATTCGTATTCAATGCGTTGTCTCGTTTGCCGCTGCCCCTCTTGCACGGGTTGGGGGCCTTGCTTGGCTGGGCAGTCTATGGCCTGTCACCCAGCTACCGGCAAAAAATCGAGCAAAATGCCCGCATCGCCTTTCCCCATGACGAGCAAGCAAGGTTGCGCGCCATGCGAGGGTCTGTGGCCCATGCGGGGATGGCCATCATGGAATTGCCCTTCTTGTGGGGGCGTTCCACCCTCGCAGGCGCAGCCACTGTGACCGAGATCAAGAACTGGCATGTTGTTGAGCAGGCCAATGCACTCGGCAAAGGTGTCATCTTCCTGACCCCACACATGGGCAGCTTTGAATCTGCGGCACAGGCGTTTTCGACGCGCGCACCAATCACTGTGCTCTACAGGCCCAACCGCAAGCCGGTAATTCAGGAGATCATTGAATCAAGCCGTGGTCGGGCCAATGTTGCAATCGCACCCACCTCCATCGCTGGTGTCAAAACCCTCCTGAAAGCCTTGCGCCGAGGTGAAGCTGTGGGCATGTTGCCCGATCAGGTGCCTGCCGATGGTGAGGGTGTGTGGGCCAACATGTTTGGTGAGCCTGCATATACCATGACATTGCCGGGAAGGCTCCAGCAAGCCACCGGCGCAGCGATTGTGCTGGCCATCGGATTTCGAAAGCCGAACGGACAAGGGTTTTGTCTAGAGTTGTTCGAGGGGCCCGCACTGCTTGGCAACAACCCTGTCGAGGCAGCAAACCAGGTCAATCAGGCCATGGAGTCTCTCATCATGAAGTACCCTGAGCAGTATTACTGGGGCTATGAACGTTATAAATCACCCAAATCCAACTCAAGAGGGCGCCCGTGACTCGCTTGCTCGTCGCTGTTTGGTTTGCCCTCGGGCGCTTGCCATTTGGACTTTACCGGGCATTGTCCAGTGTTCTGGCTGCAGTGCTCGCCGTGTTTGTTTTTTTGCTTGCACGGGAGCGGCGACAGGTAACCCTCATCAATCTGAAGCTGTGTTTTCCACAAGTCAGCAACTCGGCCAGGGCGGTTTGGGCTTTTCAGCACATGTATTTTTACCTCAGAACCTTTCTGGATCGCGCCTGGCTGTGGGATGGTGGAGGCGATGTGGTCAGGCAGCGGGTCAGAATCCTTAATCCGGAGGCTTTGTCTGTGCTTTCGGATGGTCAGGCGACCATCTTTTTGGCACCCCATTTTCTGGGGCTTGACGCGGCATGGTCCAGGCTGTGCATGGAAGTGGATATGGTGACCATGTATTCCAACCAGAAAAATCCGCACCTCAACAACCTCATACTGGCAGGGCGGTCCAAATTCGGCAACCCGCTTTTGCTATCCAGGCAGCAGGGCGTGCGGCCGTTGGTGGCCGCCATGAAGCAGGGGCGCCCGCTGTATTATTTGCCCGACATGGACTTTGGTGAACGTGATTCCGTCTTTGTGTCTTTTTTTGGTGTGCAGGCTGCCACAGTGACCGCGGTGGCGCGTTTATCAAAATTGTTGAAGGCCAAGGTTGTGCCAGTCACAACCCGCTATGCATCGGGCTGTTACGAAGTACTTATCCACCCGCCTTTGCAAAACTTCCAGTCCAACGACGAAACCAGCGCAACTCAGCAGATCAACCATTGCATTGAAGAATGGGTAAAAGACAACGTCACGCAGTATCTTTGGTTGCATAAACGCTTCAAAACAAGGCCGCAGGGTGAAGCCAGAATATACTGAGATCGAGCCGCATTTACATTTCATCCGAATTCAAGCAATGACCGACGTCAAACCCATTCCATTCACAAAAATGCACGGGGCCGGTAACGACTTCGTTGTACTGAACAACCTGCAGGGGCGGCTTCAGATTGGTGCTGCGCTAATCACAAAACTGGCGGATCGTCACTTCGGGGTCGGTGCAGACCAGGTGCTTATCGTAGAAGCGCCCTCCAACCCCGCGTGTGACTTCAAATACAGAATCTTCAATGCAGATGGTCAAGAGGTGCAACAGTGTGGCAATGGCGCACGCTGCTTTGCCCAGTACGTCTTTGACAAGGGTTTGACGACCAAGCAACGAATCCGTGTAGAAACCCAGGCCGGTGTCATCGAGCCTGAGCTTATTCGTCACAATTGGGTGAAGGTCAACATGGGGCCCGCGGTGTTTGATCCTGTCAGGATACCTTTTGTGGCCCAAGGGCTCGCAACGCGACAAACAGGGGCGCTTACCCAGTATCAGCTGCCCCTTGATGCAAGCGTACCTGGTCCGGGCAATCTCTGGGTAAGCGTGGCCAGCATGGGCAATCCACATGTCGTTCTTCATCTTGAGCAGCCCGCATCCGACGACATGGTGAATCTCCTTGGGGCCGCACTTGAAAGACATCCCCGTTTCCCGGAGCGCGTGAATGTAGGCTTTTTGCACGTGCTCAACCAGGGTGTTGCTCACCTGCGGGTGTTTGAGCGTGGTGTGGGTGAAACCCTCGCCTGTGGAACGGGCGCCTGCGCTGCGGCCGTGTGTGGCATGAAAATGGGTCTGTTGTCTGAACGTGCGGATATTGTCAAGGCTGGCGGTACCCTCACCATCGAGTGGTCCGGTCAGCCAGACAGCGACGTGTACATGACGGGCCCCGCACAAACCGTGTTTGAAGGAGATTTTTACGTATGACCGATGAAGCCTTGCAAGTGGCGGATTTTCTCAAAGCCAATCCGGATTTCTTGATCCGCAATCCTGGTATTCTGGCTTTCATTCGCCTGCCTGAGCAAAGTCATGGCAACGTGGCCTCCTTGCATGAGCGGCAGGTTCAAACCATGCGCGATAAAGTCAAGGCCCTTGAGCATCGCATGGTCGAAATGACTCACGCCGCTGTTGAAAATCAGGCGATTATCAACAATCTGCAGAACCTGAGCCGATCGCTGCTGATGGTCAAAGACCCTGCAGACTTGCCCACGGTGCTCGTAGAGCAAATCAGGAAGTTGTTCCTTGTGCCCATGGTGGGTTTGCGTTTGTGGGGCGTGGGCGACGACCTGTCAACCGATTCATCCAAGCAGCGCATCGACGCAATGCCATCTCTCTATTGCGGCTTCGCTGACATGGCACCAGATCTGTCTGCATTTCACGCAGAGGAGCTGCCTCCCCGGTCTGTTGTTGTCATTCCGCTGCGGATCGGGGCGAGTCCCGAGAGTTTTGGTGTTTTGGGTTTCGGTTCGCCTGACAAGGATCGGTTTGCACCCACACTTGAAAAAGACTTTCTTCACGCTTTGGCCGAAATCTCATGCGCAGCCCTGAGTCGCCTGCAGACCGCGAAGCCCTGATTAAGTCGTATCTGGGGCATCTGGCTTTGGAACGACGCCAAAGTCCAAACACGGTGAAAGCAGTTGCCCGTGATTTGGGGGCGCTGGAGGGAGACCTTCTCCACATCTCGACCTCGCAACTCAAGACCATCATGGCCAAGCGGCATGCCGCTGGCGCTGCACCAAGGACCCTTGCGCGCATGGCTTCCAGTTGGCGGTGCTTTTACCGGTACATGCGCGAACAGGGACTTCTCTTGAATAACCCGGCTGAGGGCCTCAAAACACCGAGGGTACCCAAATCCTTGCCCAAAGCCCTGAGTGTGGACGACGTGGGCGGCTTACTTCGTCCAATTGAAGTGCAAGGCTTTCAAAATTTGCAGGCACGGTTTCTGATAGAGCTGCTCTATTGCACCGGGCTGAGGATCAGCGAAGCTTTGTCCCTGAGGCTCTTGTCTTCAAGTGGCGCCGGCAACACATCCTGCGTTGATTTGGCACAGGCCGAAATCCGGGTAATCGGCAAGGGCAGCAAGGCGCGCATTGTTCCCATGGTTCCTGAACTTGTCCACCGAGTTCATGATCATCTTGTTCACAGACTGGCGTACTTGAGCAACATGCCGGATTCGCCAGGGCAGCTGTGTCTGTTTGTGTCACGCAAAGGGGCGCCTTTGTCCGTGCGGCAGGCTCAGCTGGATGTGAAGCGGTATGCCCAACTTGCTGGTTTAAACCAGAATTTGCACCCACACATGCTTCGCCACAGTTTTGGCTCCCATGTGTTGCAAATGTCCCAAAACCTTCGCGCGGTGCAGGAGTTGCTCGGTCACGCATCCATTGCCTCGACACAGGTGTATACCGCGCTCGACTTTTCCCATTTAACGCAAGTGTACGACCAAGCCCATCCCCGAGCCGGAATACTTGATGATCAAAACAGACCGATCCTTGGCAACAATGAATGAGCTCAGAGCGATTGCAGCAAACGCGCGGCTGCTTTTCCAACGCTCTCATTGATTTCCCGTGAAAGTGGTTTTTCAAGAAGACGTTCCAGCATCACCGAGGTGTTGTGCGTCGGTTCATTTGAGCCATAGCGCGCGCGTGCCTCCAGCATGGCTTGCATCACCTTGGGCGCATGTTGCCCCGTGTTTTCCTGGGCATAAATCATTGCCACTGTGTCTGCAAATAACTCCTGCTTGTAGACCATCTCCGGTGGGGGGCCATACGAGCTGGTATTGCGCAAACCGCTGAACTGCCTCTCGTCAAGCTCAAAGCTGTTCACAAACTCCCGGCTTTCCCGCAAGCAATGCCCCATCTCGTGCGCCACCGATGTTGCAATGATGGCAGTCCAGTCTTCCATGTTGTCGCCATTCAAAAACCGCCCCCATTGCGACCATGCGGTTTTGTTGGTGTTGATGATCACGACACACTTCCCGTTGGCGTAAGAGATGGCACCCAATGGCGTTGGTTCCGGTCGTTCGGTCACGATCAGGCTCGGCTTTACCGGCATGTCAACCTGCAATTCTGTCATCACCACTTTGGCAATGTTTTCCACACGTTCAGCAGGCAACCTATCCAGATCGATTCCCGAGAACCCAAAAGACAAAGACAGCAAGAAAGACAGCATGACGCAACCCAAGCGTTGAACCTGGATTAAGTTTCCGCTGTTGCCTGCCAAGTCTTTTTTCGAATAAAAGCCTTTTAAATCAAGCTATTTATCAAAAGTAGGAGACCGCTGAGCACACCATGTAAGAAGTTCCTTTACAAGTTCCGGGCCTTCTTGCAAATGTGTTCTCCAACGTCTCGAATGCGCATGAAGTATGGGCCAGAAAGACCGAACCTCGAGCCATGCATCCATCAGGTCCCCCTCTTCATCCAGTCGATTCCAGATGGTCCAAAGTCGCCAAAGTGCATTCCTCTCGGCAGGCGCCCAAGCTGCACTGTAAACATCAAAAAATGCTTTGAGTTTGACAGCGTGGGCTGCATCATCTGTCGGGTATATTTGCCACACCAGTGGTTTGCCGGCCAACTGCGCGCGCACGAAGGAGTCTTCGCCACGCACAAACAAAACGTCATGCTCGGCCAGGCGATTATCAAATTCGGTTTGCGGGCAAAAAGGCAGCGCTCGCCAGTGCGGGGGGAGGTCCACTTTTCGCATGGCCGCACCTGCAAATCCAACCAGGTCGCCAGATGCCCGGCTTGCCGCCATCAGCTCCTCCAAGGGTGCGTTTGCATAACAGAACACAAACAAACTCAGCCGTCCCCCCTGGTCTTGCCGCGGTTCTTGAGCAAGTGCAGGTGCATCGCAATGAATCACCCCTGCCGTGCGCTCACCGAAACCCGGGTAAAAATACGTGACTCGGTGCCCGGTTTTCGGGTCTATTGATTGGCTCTTGTGAAACCCCTCCACCCATGATTCAGCCGACAGATAGTCCAGCAAAATCCAGGGACAATTCGGGAACAGGGCCTTCAAAGGAACGTCATGTCTGTGCGTCCATTGTTCAGCCGATGTTCCAAAAGGTTCAATGATCAGATCCGGTTGGGGGAGTTTCTCCGGTCTATAGGCTGCGTCTTGTGCATCGCACAGATCAAGAGCCTTGGGTGGGTTTGGTTCAAGCAGGTCTTCGAAGACTGCCGCGTTGTCATGAAGCAAAGTCACCGAGTGACCTTGTGTGGCAATCGCGCGAGCCAGTCTTAGGCAAAACCCGGCATCCCCATAGTTGTCGATCACTTTGCATATGATCAGCACATGCATCCATTGCTCCAAAAAGACAAAAGGCCCCAAGTGTGGGGCCTTTATCAACAAACACAGCAAGTGCCGTCTTTATTTCACGCGGTTGCGATATTCGGCCGTGCGGGTGTCAATTTCAATCTTGTCACCAATCTCCACGAAAGCTGGCACCTGAATCTCGTAGCCGGTGGGCTTGATGCGCGCGGCTTTCATGATCTTGCCAGAGGTATCCCCCCGAACAGCAGGTTCTGTGTATTCGATTTCACGAACCAGGCTGGTGGGAAGTTCTACGGACAAAGCCTTGCCATCATAAAACACCACTTCGCAAGCCATGCCATCTTCAAGATAATTCAGGGCATCGCCCATGTTCTCCGCTTCAACCTCATATTGGTTGTAGTCGGCATCCATGAACACATACATGGGGTCTGCAAAGTAGGAATAGGTGACTTCCTTTCGATCCAGAACAAGGAGTTCGAACTTTTCATCTGCCTTGTATACGCTTTCCATGCCTGCGCCAGTCAGCAGGTTCTTCAGCTTCATCTTTACCACGGCAGCATTTCGGCCAGATTTGTTGTATTCGGTCTTCAATACCACCATGGGGTCTTTGCCAACCATGACTACGTTGCCAGTGCGGACTTCTTGCGCGATTTTCATGAGAATGAGGGGTTCTAAAAAGGAAGTCCCGTATTGTACTCGAAGTCATTGATCAAGCAAGAGACTTCCCGTTGTCCCCGCCGCACTTTGGGGCTCGGCTGAGTAGTCCCCCAGCAATCTCGGGTCTAGCTCAAGAAATTGTCCTGCTGGCAATTCGTCTGGCAACGCATATGGCCCCACGGTTTTGCGGTGCAGCGCTGTGACGTGGTTACCTGCGGCAGCCAGCATTCGCTTCACTTGGTGATACTTCCCTGTCGTGATGCCCATGGCGATCGAACAAATGTCCAGCACCTTCACCTGGCTGGCTGCGACGGGCTCTGGTTCATCATCCAATTGAACACCCGAAAGCAAAGCCTCCCGCTGTCTTTCGGTGAGGGGCTCTGCGGTCGTAACCAGGTATATCTTTTCAATGCTGTGTTTGATCCCCGTCTTGCCGCTGATCAGTCGATGAATGAATTGCCCATCGTCCGAAAGAATCAGCAGCCCCGTGGTGTCGACATCGAGGCGTCCCGCGGCCTGAATACCTCGCGCCCTATAGTGTGGTGGCAACAAATCATAGACAGAGCGGTGTCGACTCGGCTTTTGAGAGGTCTCAAACCCCGCCGGTTTGTGAAGCATCAAGTATTTGAACCGTGTGACTTCCAGGGTCAAGCCATCAATTTCAAGCCTGTCTCCGTAGTTGATCTGGTCTGTTTCCGGATTTAGAGGCACATCGTTGCGATAAATATCGCTTTCCCAAAAAATTTTTTCGCAAATTTTTCGACTTCCAAGTCCTTGTGACTGAAGAATTTTTACGCTCGGATGTACTTTCATGGATCAACGATTTGAATTTTTTCCGCCAAAAGTGTTTGACAGGTTAGGAATAGGTGTGCATAATCTCGTTTCTCTGCTGCACGAGACGCAGCGCAGAACGAAGCCTGAAGCGGTTTTGCAAGAGATTCGGTGAATAAGAGCCGGATTGTACAGCAAGGCGATGGGGTGGGGGTTCTGAACGTTCTTTAACAAGTTAACAGCCGATAAGTGTGGGCACTGGCAGATTGGAATTGAAGTGCTGTTTGTAGAGATGCAAGCGGAGCTCAAACCAAGCTGTGTTTGGGTTTCACGACCTGAACATGGTGCTCGCACGGTAATAAAGTAAATGAATTGTGAAACTGTCAAGGTTTTGCGAATCATCTACTCCGTCGAGTTTAAGAGTAATTGCAGAGATTGAACTGAAGAGTTTGATCCTGGCTCAGATTGAACGCTGGCGGCATGCCTTACACATGCAAGTCGAACGGTAACAGGTCTTCGGATGCTGACGAGTGGCGA
>DASUEC010000169.1:0-5626 GCA_036275255.1 Limnobacter sp.
GCCCGACCCTGTCACCGCCACAGACTGATTGTTTCCTTCAGAAAGCACCTCGAAATCGCCCTGAGAGACCTCAAACTCGGCACCTTTTTCGCCAGATTTTAGCGTGGCAACAGAATTCGCCTGCAAAATGCCTTCTGTAGGTGTTTTGCCGTCCACCGCAGGAAACTCGATGTAAGCAGAGCCCTCAGCGCTGGTGGTCACGGTGTCACCCGCAGCGATGATGTCGCCCTCTTTCAGTTGAACTTGCTCGCCGTCAGCGCGGGTCACAGTGACCTCGCCCAACACGCTCTTAATGATTCCAGTGATATCAGCCACAGTACATTCTCCGACAATGGTGTGTTCATTTAAAGTTTGGCAAACGTCGCCTTTGTGAGAGTTTTACTGAGCAGCTCGGGAGAATGGATGCGAATATTGCTTATTATTTAACTATAGTTAACAATATTTGTACGAATATTACTTACATTTTCCCGGATTTGTTGCTCAGTCAACTCGCAGCGAACTTTTGTGTGCCAAACTTGCAATAGCATCAGCCGATTAGTGTAACTCTTTCGAGGGGCATTTTCTCACCTCCGCTTGAAATCACCACGCCAGTTGACGGATGGCGAGTTCTTTCATGATTTCTTCAGCGCCGCCACCAATGCACATCACTTTCACCTCACGGTATATGCGCTCTGTGGAGGAGCCACGCATAAAGCCCATGCCACCCAAGATCTGAACCGCCTCATTGGCACAATGCTGCAAAGTCTGCGTGGACTGGTTTTTCAACAAACAGATATCGGCAATAAGTTCCTGGCTGATGTCACCGCGATCTATCCTGTCGATGGTGTCGTTGAACCACACTTCCGTGGCCCTTAACTTCATCCGCATATCCGCAAGCTTGTGCGCAATCACCTGATGCTCAATCAAACGCTTGCCAAAGGTCTGGCGATTCTGCGCCCAGTCCAGCGCCTCTTTCAAACAGACCTTTGAGAAGCCGACACATGCACCGGCCAACATCAGACGCTCCGTATTGAAGTTTTCCATGATGATCCGGAAGCCTTTGCCTTCCTTGCCAACCAGGTAATCCGCGGGCACCTCCACATTGTCAAAATGAATGCTTGCCGTGTCACTCATCCACCAACCGGTTTTTTTCAGAGCGGTGCGAGTGAGTCCCTTGGCATTGCCTGGCACCATGATCACGGAAATCCCTCGAGCACCTGGCTCACCCGTTCGCACAGCCACGGTCAGCCAGTCTGCACGCACACCACTGGTGATGAACACCTTTTCTCCATTGATTCGGTAATGCGGCACGCCGTCCTTGTGGATCAAATCCGCCCGGGTTTTCAGGTTGGCCACGTCCGACCCCCCCGAGGGCTCTGTGATGGCCAGCGCGCTGATGGCATCCCCTTTCAACACAGCCGGTGCAATCATCTTGCACAAGGCCTCGCTGCCATGATTCAACAAGGGGGGCAAACCAATGTTGTGGCTAAACAAGCCGGCCAACAAACCACCCGAACCGGCCGAACAAATCAGGTTGGACAGCTTCAGCCTGTCCCCCAAAGAACATTCAAACCCACCAAACTCCTCGGGGTAACCCAAACCCAGGAGCCCCAACTCGCCAGCCTGGCGATAAAGCTCACGCGGAAATTCACCTGCTTCATCCCATGCATTGATGTACGGCTTGATCTGCTGATCCACAAAACGCTCGACAGAGCGAAAAAAGTCATCCACGACATTGTCTCCTGCCGGCCCTCTGGGCCAGGCCAAATGGTTGTTATGCTTGATTGATTTCAGGCGTGCTGGCAGAAGCCGCCTCACGCAGCGTCAGCATCAATTGATTCACATTCATCTGCTCGCCCACCTTCACCAACACTTCATCCACCAGCGCAGCATGCTTCACGCTGATTCGATGCTCCATCTTCATGGCTTCCAGGCACAGCAATACATCGCCTGCGTTCACTGCATCGCCCGGTTGAACCAACACTTGGGTCACCTTTCCACTCATCGGACTTTTCACCTTGGGCTGGAAAGCATTTTCCTGACCAGCGGCCGAACTCTGCAAACTCAAGTTCTCTGCGCAAACCGCCTGTGGGCTGTGGTTCAGCTTCAACCAATGGATGTTGTTCTGGTGCCAGTGGCCAAACCGCAAGGGCAAACTATCAACGGTTGCAACATCCGGAGAATCCGAATGCAGCTGCACATGCAAGGGCAACTCACCCAAACCGTGCACCGAATAATCCAAACCGCCGTTGGTCAACACCTGCAAGGCATGCTTTGTGCCGCCCACCGCCAACATCACCGGGCGTGCGAGAGCGCTGGTGCTGGAAAATCCATTCATCAACGCTGGCCAGGAAGGGCTTGGCTGCGCTGGCTTGAATGCCAACAAGACCGCAAGCAAAGCCATGGCAGGCTTTGCATCTTGCGCTGCCAGCAGCGCCTCCGCATGCTGCGCTAAAAAGCCAGTCCCAAAATCACCCGACTGAAAAACCGGGTGCAGGGCGATGCGCTGCAAGTAGCGCGCGTTGTGCTCAAAGCCCACCAGGGTGGTGCGCCCCAGTGCATCTGCCAGCTTTTCACAGGCAGAAAGCCGGTGATCCGCATGCACAATCACCTTGGCCAGCAGACTGTCATACCAAGGGCTCACCTCACCACCAGTTTGCAGCGCATGATCGCAACGGCTTAGCTCATCCGCTTGCCAAGCCAAAACCTGCCCGGTTTGTGGCATGAAATCACGGGCAGGGTCCTCGGCACACAAGCGCCCTTGAATGGCATGGCCCTTGAAAGTGATGTCGTCCTGCTGCAAAGCCAGGCGCTCACCCGATGCGATACGCAACTGCCATTGCACAAGGTCGACGCCAGTGATGGCTTCCGTCACACCGTGCTCCACCTGCAAGCGGGTGTTCATTTCGATGAAATAAAACTCGCCGCTGGCATCCAGCAAAAACTCCACAGTGCCCGCACCCACATAATGCGTGGCCCGCACCAGCTTCAAGGCGGCCTCACCCATGCGGGCCCGCAAACCTGCATCCACCGCCGGGCTGGGTGCTTCTTCGACAATTTTCTGGTGGCGACGCTGCACCGAACAGTCCCGCTCACCGAGGTGAATGGCATGCCCAAACATGTCAGCCAGCACCTGGATTTCAATGTGTCGCGGATTGATGATGGCCTTCTCCAACATCACCCGATCATCATTGAAAGCACTTTTTGCCTCCAATTGCGCAGAATGCAACTGCGAAGCAAACTCCGATTCCTCCATCACGAGCCGCATGCCTCGCCCGCCGCCACCTGCCAAGGCCTTGATCATGACGGGGTAACCGATGCGTGTTGCAGCGGCCATCAGATCGGCAACCGTCGCATGGGGGTCGCTAAAACCGGGAATGCAGGGAAGGCCCGCTTGTGTCGCAATGTCCTTTGCCCGGGCTTTGTCAGCCATGTCTGCAATCGCCTGGGGAGTGGGCCCAACCAACACAATGCCAGCCTCGGCACAGGCTTGCGCAAACGCAGGGCTTTCCGACACAAAACCGTACCCCGGGTGAATCGCGTCCGCACCAGCCTTCAATGCGGTATCAATCAACTTGCCGATACACAGGTAAGACTCCAGCGAAGGCGCAGGGCCAATGCAGTGCGCCTCATCGGCCTCCTGCACGTGCAGAGCCCGCGCATCGGCATCCGAGTAAACAGCCACGGTTCGTATCCCCAAACTGCGCGCGGCCCGCTGAATTCGTCGTGCAATTTCGTTTCGGTTGGCAATCAGCAACTTGCGAATGCGTTTATTCCCGGTGTCAGTCGTCATGGGCGCAGTCACTCAGCTGGATTTTTTCTTGCCAGGCAGAATGCCCATGAACTTGCAAATGATGCCCAGCATCACCTCATCGGCCCCACCACCAATCGAAATCAGGCGCCCATCGCGAAACAACTGCGATGCAGGATTTTCCCAAGTGAAGCCCATGCCTCCCCAGAACTGCAAACACTTGTCTGCCACTTCCCGCACCAAACGGCCACTCTTGAGCTTGCACATGCTGGCCAGCTCCGTCACATCCTGCCCGTCAATGTAGGTTTCCGTGGCCTGCCACACCAAAGCCCGCAATGCCTCAATTTCAGTTTTCAATTCGGCCAGGGTGAAATGCACCACCTGCTGATCCAGCACCGTGCTGCCAAACAACTGCCGCTGCCGAGTGTAATTGATGGTCTCGTTGAGCACGTGCATCATGCCTTCAATGCTGTTGGCCGCCCCCCAAAGACGCTCTTCTTGAAACTGAATCATCTGGTACATGAAGCCCGCACCCTCCATCCCAATCAGGTTACGCTGGGGCACACGCACATTGTCGAAATGAATCAAGCCCGTGTCGGAAGCCCACATCCCGATTTTGTGGATCTTCTTCTCCACCGTAATACCCGGCGTTTTCATGGGCACAATGATCAAACTCTTATTCTGGTGGGGCTTGCCGTCGCTGGTGTTGGCCAGCAAGCACATCCAGTCAGCCTGCAGGCTGTTGGTGATCCACATTTTGCTGCCATTGATCACATAGTCGCCGCCATCTTTGCGCGCTGTGGTTTTTACCCCGGCCACATCTGATCCCGCGCCTGGCTCAGACACGCCGATACATGCCACGGCATCGCCCGAAATGGCTGGTGCCAAAAACTCCTTGCGAAGCTCATCTGAACCAAACTTGGCCAAGGCGGGCGTGGCCATGTCGGTTTGTACACCAATCGCCATGGGCACACCGCCACAGTGGATCTTCCCCAAGGCCTGAGCCGCCACCACCGAATAACTGTAGTCCAACCCGGCTCCGCCGTACTCTTCCGGCTTGGTCAGACCCAGCAGCCCAAGGTCACCCATTTTTTTGAAAACCTCGTGGGCAGGAAACATCTGCTCACGCTCCCAAATGGCCACGTGCGGGTTGATTTCGTTCTCGACGAAGCGCTCGATGGTGCGCTGCAGTTCTTTGTGTTCTTGAGTCAATTTCATGAAAATCATCCCCAGTGATGAGTCAAATCCGTGTGGCCAAATAAATCAAACGTTTGTTTGATTAAAGTATACAACATTCGCTTGATTTGCAATCAAGTGGCATGGATTTCCCCCGCAGGCCCCACCCACCGCGTCATGGATAAGTGAACTTTGTGCAATCTGCGGCAAACAAAGTGACATCTCGTATTTTTTGGGGTTTTTTCGTGATGCACTCAATCGAACTCGATACAAGCGACCAATTCACGGTTGCTGAACAACACCTTCTGTTTCTTAAAAACGCCACCGGCAACGTGGTTCATGGTGCCATCAACCTCAAAAAGACCGACTCGCTCTACCTGGAATACCTGTTTCACGCCCTCGCGCCATTTTTGCTGCGCCAATCAAGCGGATGGCCCAGTCGGGCCATGGTGATCGGCTTGGGCGCAGCAGAAATAGCAAGGTTCATGCACGCCCACTTCCCAGAGTGCGAGCTGCACATTGCAGAAATTTCTAAGCATGTGATTGATTTGGCAAGAAGAAGTTTTCAATGCCCGCCAGATGGCCCAAAGTTCACCGTCCACCATTGCTGCGGTGCAGAATTCGTGCGGCAAACCGATTCCACTTACGATTATCTCCTCGTAGATGGCTTCAGCGCAGATGGGGAACCCGGTCCACTCGAATCGGTTGATTTCTACAACA
>DASUEC010000170.1:0-16807 GCA_036275255.1 Limnobacter sp.
TTGCACCCGCACCCAATCCTGTTTTACCCAACTGAATCAGAACATGGGCCTTGGTTTTGGCCAATGCCTGCGCATCGGTGTTGGCACAGATGAACTCCACATTTTGTACGCCTTGGGAAATCATGTGGGCCACGGCGTTGCCGCCTGCACCACCAACCCCCACCACTTTGATGACAGTCCCTTGGGTCTCTGTCTCGAGAATTTCAAATGACATGGTGTTTGCCTCCTATCTAGCAAAAGTTAACGTCGCCGAAAAATAAAAAAACACAAATTAAAAATTACCCAAAAACCACTCTTTCATTTTCTGCACGGTTTGCTTCAAGCCCCCGCCTTGGGAGGCGACCCGCCTTCCGCGCAATTGCTGGGCACGCGCCTCGTGCAACAAGCCCATGGCTGTTGCAAATCTTGGTGTGCGCACCATGTCTGCCAGCCCACCGGCATAATCAGGCACACCAATGCGCACAGGCTTCATGAAAATGTCCTCGCCCAACTCGGCAATACCAGGCATCAGGCTGGTGCCGCCGGTGAGTACAACGCCCGAAGACAACAATTCTTCGTAGCCGGATTCGCGCAGAACCTGTTGCACCATCAGGAACAACTCCTCGACACGCGGCTCAATCACTGCAGCCAAGGCCTGCTTTGACAGGGTTCGGGGATCACGCTCACCAATGCCGGGCACATCGATTTTTGCGTGGGGGTCGGCCAACACCTGCTTGGCTACGCCGTGGCGCAATTTGATTTCTTCTGCATCGGGTGTGGGTGTGCGCAGGGCCATGGCAATGTCGTTGGTGATCTGGTCGCCTGCAATCGGAATCACTGCGGTGTGGCGAATTGCGCCACCGGTGAACACGGCGATGTCTGTGGTTCCGCCACCAATGTCGATCAGCACCACACCAAGCTCTTTTTCATCCTCCGTCAGCACGGCCATGCTGGAGGCCAAAGGCTGGAGCATTAGATCCTGCACTTCCAGGCCACAACGGCGAACGCATTTCACGATGTTTTGTGCAGCGGACACTGCGCCAGTCACGATGTGTACGCGGGTCTCCAGACGCACGCCACTCATGCCCAAGGGTTCGCGCACGTCTTCTTGACCGTCCACAATGAACTCCTGAGGCAACACATGGAGGATCTGCTGATCGGTCGGAATATTCACGGCCTTGGCGGTTTCAATCACACGGGCCACATCGGCCTGGGTAACCTCACGCTCCTTGATGGCCACCATGCCCGAGGAGTTGAAACTGCGAATGTGGCTGCCAGCGATGCCTGTGAGCACTGTCTTGATTTTGCAATCGGCCATGAGTTCAGCCTCTTCCAATGCGGCCTGTATGGACTGCACAGTGGCTTCGATGTTTACGACCACGCCCTTTTTCAATCCACGTGATTCGTGCTGTGCCACGCCGATGACTTCAAAACGTCCGTCGGAAAGAAGTTCTGCAACCATCGCCACCACCTTGGCAGTGCCGATGTCCAGACCGACGATCAAATCTTTTGGCTCTTTGTTCATGGTGCCCAATTCTGTTTCGCTCTTCAGTTCAATTTCACGCCGGCGCTGCCACTTGGTTTGGCAACGGCCAGTCGTTCGCCCTTTACTGCAACACCCCTTGGATATCTCAAATCAATTCCGTCGATTGAAGACATCACCTGGCTTTGTATTTTTGGATAGACCGCCAGCAACCTGTCCAATTTTTGTTCGATGCTGAAGTTCTCTTGCTCGCGGCCCAGCTCGATACTCAAGCCGGTGTCGGTTTGCACTGTCCACGCATAGCGATCTGACAGCTCCACTCTCATGGGCCACATGGCCAGATTCTTCAACCGTTCAATCAGATTGATGTACATCTTTGAGACCAACAACTCGCTGCCTGGCGGCCCATTCAACACAGCCAACTCCTGCTCATTGGCCACCTCGGCCAGGTTGGCCGAGAACACCTCACCGTAGGTGTTCACGAGCCGGGTCTCCCCCCACAAAGCAAGCGGTGTGTGCCCCTGCACACTGACTTTCAACCCATTTGGCCAAGTGCGCTGCACCACCGCCTTGCGAACCCACGGCTGCGCTTCAACCAGCACCCTGACCTTTTGCAAATCCGCAGAAAAAAAACTTCCTTCAATTTTTGGAAGCACATTGGCTTTGAATCCCACGAGGTTGACACGTTCAACATCCCCGGTGAGCTCCAAACGCTTCAACTCGAACATCGGGCGATTGATCAACCATTGAACGCAGGCATAACCAAGCAGCACCAGGGACAGGGCCAAAAAAAACCCCGCCAGAATGCCCATCAGCTTGTCATCGTTCCAAATGGCAGAAAGCATCAGCCAGTCACCCCCAAACCCGCACCAGTCGCCTTGAGGGATGCCGAAGCTGCAATCCTCAGAACCAAATCATCGTAGGACACGCCGCTGGCACGTGCACTCATCGGCACCAGAGAATGGTCTGTCATGCCGGGCGAGGTGTTCATTTCAAGCAACCAGGGGGTTCCGTGGGCATCCACCAACACATCCGCACGCCCCCAGCCTGCACAACCCAAAGCCTGATAGGCACTCACACACAGGGCTTGAACCTGTGCCTCAAACTCTGGTGCAAGACCGCTGGGGCAAAAATACTGGGTCTGATTGCCGATGTATTTGTTGTGGTAGTCGTAATTGCCATCGGGGGCCTGTATTCGAATCACCGGCAGGGCATGGGCCTGCGCGCCTTCGCCCATCACAGGAACAGTCAGTTCCTGCCCTGCGATGAATTTCTCGGCCAACACATTCGGATCGTATTTGTAGGCCAACGAAAATGCATCCAGCAGTTGGTCTGCCGATTTCACTTTGGTCAAGCCGAGTGTTGAACCTTCTTGCGCTGGCTTCACAATCAGCGGCAAGCCAAGCCTTTGAACAACGTCCTGCGGATCGAAGCCTGGTTCGAGTCGAACATAGTCCGGGGTGTTAAGGCCCTGACTGATCCAGACCGCTTTGGTGTGTATTTTGTCCATGGCCAGTGCAGACGCTGCAACACCGCTCCCCGTGTAGGGTATGCCCAACCATTCGAGCGCACCCTGGATGGTTCCGTCCTCGCCGAACCGCCCATGCAGGGAAATCACGGCACGATCAAATCCGCCTTTTGCAAGCTCCACCAATCCGTGCTCGGCGGGATCAAACCCATGCGCATCCACACCTTGACGCTGAAGCGCAGCAAGCACCATGCCGCCTGATTTGAGCGACACTTCCCGCTCGGCAGATCTTCCACCGAACAACACGACCACTTTGCCCAAGGACTTTGCGTCAATCCGAGAATTGCTCATGGCTGCACCCCTTGTGCGTGGGCCGCAAGTCGGCCTGGCAAAGCGCCAATCGAGCCAGCCCCCATGGTGATCACCAAATCGCCGTCTCGGGCCACATTCAAAATCGTGCTTTCCATGTCTTCCATGTTTTCAACAAAAATCGGTTCGGTGCGCCCGGCAACCCGCACAGCACGTGCAAGTGTTCGCCCATCGGCTGCAACGATCGGGGACTCCCCTGCGGAATACACCTCCGACAAAATCACCAGGTCCGGTGTACCCAGCACTTTTACAAAATCTTCGAAGCAATCGCGGGTACGCGTGTAGCGATGTGGCTGAAATGCAAGCACAAGGCGCCTGTTGGGGTATGCCCCACGCGCGGCCGCGAGTGTAGCAGCCATTTCAACAGGGTGATGACCATAGTCATCGACCACCAGGAAATGCCCTCCCTCTTTGGCAGGCACTTCACCGTAATGCTGAAAACGTCGGCCGACGCCATTGAACTTTTCCAGTGCCGAAACGATCGCCTCATCGGGCACGCCGATCTCGGTGGCCACTGCAATTGCAGCAAGGGAATTGCGGACATTGTGATCGCCGGGCAGGTTCAGTGTGATTTGCAATTCGGGCTCATCCTCGCGAATCACCTTGAACTTCATTTGACCGGCACAGGCACGGACATCCACGGCGCGAATCTGCGCTTGCTCTGACAGCCCATACGTGACGACAGTCTTTGAAACAAAGGGCATGATCTCCCGCACGCAAGGATCGTCGACACACACAGCCGCCACGCCATAAAAAGGCAAGCGCTGCGTAAACTCCACGAAAGCCTGTTTCAGGCGGGCAAAATCGTGCCCATAGGTTTCCATGTGATCAGCATCAATGTTGGTGATGACGGCAATCACCGGCATGAGGTTCAGAAATGATGCATCCGACTCGTCGGCCTCCACAACCATGAATTCACCCGTACCAAGCTTGGCGTTGGCCCCGGCAGAATTCAGTCGACCGCCAATCACAAAGGTGGGGTCGAGCTTGCCTTCTGCCAATATGCTTGCAACCAGACTGGTGGTTGTCGTTTTACCGTGGGTTCCGGCAACAGCAATGCCCTGTTTCAGGCGCATCAACTCAGCCAGCATCACCGCGCGTGGCACAACCGGAACGCGGGCTGCTCGTGCAGCAAGCACCTCGGGATTGTTGCCACTCACCGCCGTGGAGGTAACCACAGCATCCGCGCCGGCGATGTTGCTGCCTTGATGGCCCACATGCACGGAAGCACCCAGCTTGGCAAGACGCTGCGTGACGGCAGAATCCGCAAGATCAGACCCACTGACTTTGTAGCCCAGATTGATCAGTACCTCGGCGATGCCACTCATGCCCGAGCCGCCGATGCCAACGAAGTGAACGTGCTTTACTTTGTGTTTCATGCTTTTGCAACCTGTTCAATGTGCATCACCACGTCTGCAGTGGCCTGCGGCTTGGCCATGGCCTTGGCGCGCTTGGCCATCTCAAGACAGGCTGACCGATTCAATCCGCCTAGCCAGTCCAGCAGCCACTCCACGGTGAGTTCGTTTTGCTGACAAATCCAAGCCGCCTGCTCATTGGCAAGGAAGGCTGCGTTGTGGGTCTGGTGATCATCCACAGCGTGAGGAAAGGGAACAAACAAGGCTGCGACGCCAACAGCAGCCACCTCGGCAACAGTCATTGCACCCGCACGGCAGACCAGCACATCTGCATCGGCCATGGCCTGGGCCACATCGTCGATGAATGCAATCGTTTGCACCTGCACGCCAGCAGACGAGTAATTCTCAATGAGCTGGGCAAGGTTTTTCTCGCCAGCCTGATGAATCACCCTGGGGCGATCTTGCTCGGGAATCCTGGCCAATGCCCTTGGAATGACCGTGTTAAGCGCCTGGGCGCCCAGACTGCCGCCCAGCACAAGCATGTTCAGTGCCCCTGTCCGGTTTGCAAATCGAATCTCTGGTTCTTCCTGCTCGACCATGGCCCGACGAACCGGGTTGCCTACCCAATGCCCATCCGGCAATGCCTCCGGAAACGCCACAAGATTGCGGTTGGCCAATTTCGCCAAAACCCGGTTGGTCAAACCGGCGATTGAGTTTTGCTCATGCACAACCAAAGGGGTATTCAACAGGCTGGCCATCATGCCCAAGGGGAAGGCCACATATCCACCCATGCCCAACACCACATCGGGCCTGACTCGTCGCAAAATCTGAAGCGATGCCCAAAACGCACGCAGCAGCAACAGGGGCATCATGAACTGTGCAAGCAGGCCTTTGCCACGGAACCCAGCAAACACCAGGGCGTGGAGTGGTATGCCTTGGGCTGGCACCAGCCTGCCTTCCATGGCCTGGGGATTGCCTGCCCACTCCACCTGCCAGCCCTTGGCTGCGAGGGCGTGTGCAATGCTCAGGCCTGGGAATATATGCCCACCCGTGCCACCGGCAACAATCAACGCCTTTTTGGGAGCGCCAATCATGTTGTCCCTCCGCGCATCATGGTCCGGTTTTCAAAATCGATGCGAAGCACCAACGCCAAGGCAATGCAATTGGCCAGAATGGCGGAACCGCCATAACTCATGAGCGGCAAGGTAAGACCCTTGGTGGGGAGCACACCCAGATTCACGCCCATGTTGATGAAGCACTGCACCGCCAGCCAAACACCCACACCCTTGGCCAGCAATCCTGAAAAGGTACGCTCCAGGGCAATGGCCTGGGTGCCAATTGCAAAACAGCGCTTGATGATGTAGACGAACAGGAGAATCACAATCGTCACACCCACAAAACCCAGCTCCTCACCGATCACAGCCAACAAAAAGTCGGTGTGGGCCTCCGGCAGGTAGTGAAGTTTCTCGACACTGCCGCCCAAGCCCACGCCAAAAACCTCGCCTCGTCCAAATGCAATCAAGGAGTGTGAAAGTTGATAGGCCTTGTTCAATGCATTGTCGCCTTCCCACGGATCGAGGTAAGCCAATAGTCGGGCGCGGCGATAATCACTGAAGGCGATCAAGGCAGCAAATGCAGTGCTCAACAAAATCAAGACCCCAAAAAATACCCGAGCGTTGATCCCGCCCAGAAACAGGATGGCAAACACCACCGTGACAATCACGATGAATGCCCCCATGTCTGGTTCAAGCAGCAGCAACATGCCAACCAGAAACATGGCCATCACCATGGGCAACAACACTTTGCCGATGCGCTGCATGTAGGCCTGTTTGCGCACGGTGTAATCTGCGGCGTAAATAATCGCACACACCTTCATGAGCTCAGATGGCTGTATGTTCAACACATACAAAGACAGCCACCGACGCGCACCATTGACCTCTTTGCCGATGCCGGGAATCAACACCAACACAAGCAGGGCAATGCAACACAGGAACACCAGGGGCGCCAATTCCTGCCAGGTCTTCATGGGAATCTGGAATGCGCAAAATGCAACGGCAAACGCCACCACAATGGAGAATGCATGCCGCACCAGGAAATGCGTGGGCTGATAGCTCGCGTATTTTGTAGAGTCCGGCAGGGCCACAGTGGCTGAATAGACCATGACCAGACCAAGGAAAAGCAATGCGAGCGTGCACCAAACCAAACCCTGATCCAGGTTGTCACCCACAGCCTGATTGCGCCTTACGCCATAGAGGCTCGCGGACATGCCACCGCCAACCGCCGTGGCGGGAATCAGGCTTTTTGAAGGCATGGCGGGTGAGCGCTTTTTCAGCCATTGACTCAGCATGGCTGCCCCCTGTCTGAAGCCAGATTGCGTACGGCGCACACAAACACTTCTGCCCGATGAACATAATTCTTGAACATGTCGAGGCTTGCACACGCAGGGCTGAGCAACACCACATCGCCTGCCTGGCTGAGGGTGTGAGCAGCCACCACCGCCGCTTCCAGTGAATTGCAGCGCTCCAGGTGCACTCCGCTGGGCGCGAGTGCCCCCGCGATGCGTTCAGCGTCCTTGCCGATCAGCAGCACCGCCTTGCAATGGCTTGCAACAGGAGACAGCAAAGGTTCAAAATCCTGACCCTTGCCATCACCACCGGCAATCAAAATGGTTGGCCTGGCAAGTCCATTGAGCGCGGCCACTGTCGCACCCACATTGGTGCCCTTGCTGTCATCAAAATAGTCAACGCCTTCCAACTGAAGGACATGCTGAACACGGTGCGGTTCGCCCTGATAATTTCGCAAGCCATGCAGCAACCTGGCCATGGGCAAGCCAATACCGACGCAGAGCGCCAAGGCAGCCAGGGCGTTGGCTGCATTGTGCAAACCAACCACCTGCAAAGCATCGGTGGGCATCAGGAGTTTTTGATGCACTTCCACTGCGTCATTTTTCTTGCGCCGCCCACTGGACAGCGACTCCTCATCCACCTGGGTTTGGGCAAGCCACAACATGCCGCCCTCTCGCACCAAACCAAACTCATCCAGCCCAGAAGGTGCACTCAATCCAAAACTGATTCTCCGGCTGCGCTGAGGGAGCGATGCTGCACTCACCACCGGATCGTCACGATTCAGGACGCAGACACCCCCCTCCGAGAAAATCCGGAATTTGTCCTGCGCGTACTCGTTCATGCTGGCATGCCAATCGAGATGATCCTGCGACAGGTTCAGCACCGTGGAGGCATCAAGCTTCAAACGTTTGGTCCAATGCAACTGGAAGCTGGACAACTCCAGGACCCATACATCGGGCAAGTGGCCATCTTGCAGGGCAAGCCGCAAAGCCTCCAGCGCAGCAGGACTGATGTTGCCCGCTGCCATTGTGCGTTTGCCAGCAAATTCAGCCAGGCAAGCCACCATGCGGGTGGTGGTGGTTTTTCCGTTGGTGCCCGTGACACCCACCAACTTGGGATGGTAGGCCTGGCTTTCGGCAAGCCTGTCCAAAGCATCTGCAAACAGATCAAGCTCGGAATCCACCGGAGTGCCTTGCACCTGCGCCGTTTGCACCACCGCTTGCATCAGCGGGTGACTGGGTGGCAAACCTGGAGACACCACAACCTGCATAAAGGTCCAGGGCAGATTTTCCAAAGAGCAAACACAATGCACATCGGGCCAATCGGCACGCAGGTCGTTCAGGCCCGGGGGTTGCTCGCGGGTGTCAATCACGGTCACGCTGGCGCCTTGCGACAGCGCCCAGCGGGCACAGGCAAGCCCGGACTCCCCCAGCCCCACTTGCAGCACCGATTGACCCTTCATGCTTTCAAACACAGCGTCTTGCCTTTCAATGTGCGCTTAGCGCAATTTCAATGTACTCAAACCGATCAACACGAGGATCATGGTGATGATCCAAAACCGAACAACGACTTGCGTTTCTTTCCAGCCACTCAGTTCATAATGGTGATGAAGAGGCGCCATGCGGAACACCCTTTTGCCCCCGCTGTATTTGAAGTAGAGCACCTGGATCATCACCGAGAGCGTTTCGGCCACAAACACACCACCCATGATGAACAGCACCACCTCCTGGCGCACGATCACGGCGACGGTTCCGAGCGCTCCGCCCAATGCCAGCGCACCCACATCTCCCATGAAAACCTGTGCGGGATACGCGTTAAACCAAAGGAATGCAAGACCTGCACCCGCGATCGCCGCAAGGAACACGGCCAACTCGCCTGCCCCAGGGATGTAGGGCAAAAGCAGGTACTTGGAGTACACGGCATTGCCGGCCACATAGGCAAAGATGGCAAGCGCCGAGGCGACCATCACGGTGGGCATGATCGCCAGGCCGTCCAGGCCATCGGTCAGGTTGACAGCGTTGCTGGTACCCACAATCACAAAATAGGTGAGCGCAATAAAGCCCCAAACACCCAGCGGGTAACTGATCGACTTGAAAAACGGGACAATCAAGTCCGCATTGTTGGGCAGGTGCATGGAAAAACCACTCTCAACCCAATCGGCGAAAATCTGAAAAACCTCCTGTCCACTTTGTGCGGATACCGCAAAAGCCAGATAGAAAGCGGCCAGAAGGCCGACCACGCTTTGCCAAAAATATTTCCATTTGGCTGGCAAGCCCTTGGGATTGCGATACACCACCTTTCGATAATCGTCCACCCAACCAATCCAGCCAAAGCCAAAGGTCACAATCATCACCACCCACACAAAGCGGTTGGTGAGGTCTGCCCAAAGCAAGGTAGAAATTCCGATGCCGATCAACACCAAGGCGCCACCCATGGTGGGTGTGCCCGCTTTGGCCAGGTGGGTTTGCGGGCCATCATCGCGCACAGACTGGCCGATTTTGTATTGGGTGAGCTTGCGGATCACCATGGGACCAGCAACCAAACCCACCAGCAACGCTGTGCCGCAGGCAAGCACGGCGCGCAAGGTGAGGTAGTTAAACACACCGAATGCGCGGATGTCCTGGGCCAGCCAGTTGGCAAGTTCAAGAAGCATGATGCCCCTCCATCTTGGTGGATTGAGCCATCATCAGGGCATCAACCACCCGCTCCATTTTCATGAACCGGGAGCCTTTGACCAGCACAGACCAACTGCCTTGCTGCAATGTTTTCATGGTGAATTCGATCAGGTTTTGGATATTTTTAAAATGCTGTGCGCCATCCCCAAAGCCATCCACGCTGTGAACCGTGGCGTCTCCAAGGGCGAACAGATGCTTTACGCCTGCTTGTTTGGCGTGTGCCCCCACCTCACGGTGATACGCCTCAGATTGATCACCCACCTCACCCATGTCTCCAAGAATCATGAGTGTGTGGCCAGGCAGCCCGGCCAAGACCTCGCTGGCCGCGTTCACAGAATCCGGATTGGCATTGTATGTGTCATTCACAAGCACCAAACTCGGGGTGTTGAACACCACCTGCAAGCGGCCACTCACAGGCTTGAATGCTTGCAACCCCTTACAAATGGCTTCAGCAGAACAGCCTGCACTGAATGCGGCGGCAGCCGCCGCGGCTGCATTGTTTGCATTGTGCTGCCCCAAAAAGCTTGTGGTAAGCCAATACTCGCCACCCGGCATTCGAAGGAGCGATTGTGCCTGTGCATTGCCACGGCCGGGCATGATGAGATCAAAATCTGCACCTGCACCAAAACGCATCAAATTGTCTGCGGTGGACTGATCCGCCCACAGACTGTCAAATTCAGTGTTTGCAGGAATCACCGCGCCACCACCTGGCTGCAAGTGTGAAAAAACACTGCCGTTCTCTTGTGCGACCGCCTCGACCGACTTCATGAACTCTTGATGCTCACGTTGTGCATTCGTTAGCACAGCAACGCGCGGCTTTACCAAACCAGCCAGATAATCAATTTCCCCCGGGTGGTTCATGCCCATCTCAATGACAGCCATGCGATGTTGGGCACGCAGCTTCAACAGGGTTTGTGGCACACCGATGTCGTTGTTCAAATTGCCTGCCGTGACCAACACATGCTCGGCACCGCATTGCGCCTTGCACATCGCACCCAGCATTTCCTTGGTGGTGGTTTTGCCATTGCTGCCCACCACAGCGAGCACGGGAATGTCAAACTGCATTCGCCATGCATGCGACAAGGCGCCCAGAGCCAAACGGGTGTCCTTTACCACCCATTGGGCGATGTCGACATTCAGGCGGCGGTTGGTGATCAGGCCGGAGGCTCCCGAACTTTTGACCTGCGCCGCAAAGTCATGGGCATCAAAACGTTCACCAATCAGACACACGAAAATGTCACCCTCGCCGACCTCGCGACTGTCTGTTTGCACACGACGGATTGCCGTGTACCCACTTGACGGCGCCCGATCGAGCAAGTGGCCTTGCAGGGCGGTCGAAACAGCTTCGAAAGACCAGTTCATGTCATGCATGTGCTCCCCCTTTCTGGAGAATCGCCCGCGCGACCAGCACATCCGAATGAGGCAGCACATGTTGACCGATCGTTTGGGTGGTCTCGTGACCCTTGCCAGCGAGCACAATCACATCCTGTGCATTTGCTTGGGCCAAAACCTGCGCAATGGCTGCCTTTCGATCGATTTCCAGTTGCACCTTGTGTGAAAGCGATGGCGCAACGCCAGAGACAATCTCCGCAAGGATCGCCTCTGGGGATTCGCCTCTCGGGTTGTCTGAGGTGAGCACAACCGCATCGGCAAGCTGTGCGGCAAGCTCGCCCATGCGTGGGCGCTTGCTCCGGTCCCGATCTCCACCGCAACCAAAAAGGGCAATCAAGCGGCCATCCCTGGCTCGGGCAAATGGACGCAAAGCGATGAGCACCTTTTCAAGTGCATCTGGCGTGTGCGCATAATCCACCACCACGCAAGGCGACTCACTGATCATTTCCATCCGCCCCGGCGCCGCCGACACCTGCTGCAAGGCCCGCTGAACTTCATTGGAACCATGTCCCATGCTCAACAAAACACCGGCCACCACAGCAAGATTCTCTGCATTGAACTGACCAATCACTGGCGCTGCCACACCGAAGGCTGGCCCCTGCAGTGGCTTAAACTCCACCCGCATGCCTTTGCCGGCGTGCACACAGCCGAGCACATGCAATTCAAGCCCTTGTGTGCTTCCCACACGAGTGCAGGGCAGATGCCGGTTTGTCACGACGTCCGCAAATGTTTTCCCCAAGGCATCATCCACATTCGCCACCGCAGCGCGCAAGGTGGGCCAATTGGCAAGAATCAACTTCGCCTGACCATATGCATCCATCGTGCCGTGATAGTCCAGGTGGTCTTGTGAAAAGTTGGTAAACACGGCCCAGTCAATGTCCACGCCACGCAAACGCCCCTGATCCAGACCGATCGACGATGCCTCAAGGCACACAGTGTCAAATCCCTGCCGCTTTAATTCATGCAAAGTGTGGTGCATACCAACCACATCGGGCGTGGTCAGACCGCTGTGCTCTTTCAAGTCTGCAGGGCTGCCATACCCCAAGGTGCCCAATACTGCGGCACGTTTGCCCAGGGCGCTCAAGGATTGGGCCAACCAGCGTGTCACGGTCGTTTTGCCGTTGGTGCCGGTCACCGCAATCACGTCCAGCGCTTCAGACGGAGATTCGTAGTAAGTCTTGGCCAATTGGGCCAAACAAGCTTTCAGATTCAAAACAGAAAGCACGCTGGCACTTTGGTAAACCCGTGCGTCGTCGTATTCCACGAGCACGAGCCCGCAACGCTGCTCCCGGATGAGGTCATCGGCCATGGTGCGCGGATCGTATCGCATGCCAGGCACGGCGAGAAAAACGTCTTTGGGACCAGACAATCGACGGTGATCGGTCACAAGGCTGGAGCAATCCGCATAGAATCCGCGCTCATGCAATTCTGCAATCACCTCAGCCACCGAATGCAAATAGGCGCTGATCATAGGCGACTCCCGGCGGGCGCTTCCACATACTTGCGCAACTGCTCAACGGGCTGAACAGCGTCGGGCTGCACATTCAGGCGTGTCAAGACGCTTTTGGTGATGACCGAGAACACAGGCGCCGCGACCAGTCCACCGTAATGCATGCCTCGTTTTGGTTCGTCGACCATGATCGCGACAATCACGCGTGGATTGGATACAGGCGCCAACCCCACATAGGAAGAGACGTATTTGTTCACATAACGCCCACCTTCCTGCTTGTGCGCAGTCCCGGTTTTTCCTGCAACACGGTACCCTTGTACTTGGGCCTTTGGGGCTGTGCCCTCTGGCCCGGAAGCCAGCTCCAGCATGTGCAACATGTCCTGCGCCACCCGCTCGCTCACCACGCGGTGGGAAGGCGGCGGATTGTTGGGGTCGAATTTCAACAAGGTGGCCGGCACAAAAACACCCGCGTTCGCAAAAATAGTGTAGGCCTGCGCCAACTGGATCAAGGAAACAGAAATGCCATGTCCATAAGACATGGTGGCCTGCTCAATCGGTCGCCATTTGTTCCATGGCCGAACACGGCCAGCCACAGCGCCCGGGAAGGAAATGGATGGTGTTTGGCCAAATCCGAGTTGATTGAAAAAATTCCAAAGGTCTTTGGGTGCCAAATCCAGCACAATCTTGGATGTGCCCACATTGCTGGACTTCTGAATAATTTCAGTCACAGTGGCAATCCCCAGCTCTTTGGTGTCAGTGATGGTGGCTGGTCCAATCGTCATGCGCCCTTTGCCGGTGTCAATTCGGGTTCCAGGCTTCACCTTGCCTTGGTCCATGGCCAGGGCAACGCCAAATGGCTTCAGCGTGGAACCAGGCTCAAACATGTCTGTAAATACCCGATTGCGAAGCTTCTCACCGTGCAAGCTTCCTCGGTTGTTGGGGTCATACGTTGGAATATTCGCCATGGCCAGCAACTCGCCGGTTTTGGCATCCAGCACCACGGCAGCCGCGGCTTTGGCCTGATGAAATTCCACTGCCTTTTTCAGCTCGGACAACACGATGTACTGAACATCTGCATCCACCGACAGCACAAGGTCTTGACCATTGACGGGCGGACGCAACTCGCGCACGTCTTCAATCACATTGCCCAAGCGATCACGAATGACATTGCGCTCGCCATCTTCGCCAGTGAGACGTTGATTGAAAGCCAGTTCGACGCCTTCCTGCCCTTTGTCCTCAATGCTGGTAAAGCCCACCAGGTGGGCCATGGTCTCGCCCTGTGGATAGTATCGCTTGCTCTCTGTGACAAACCCCAAGCCTGGAATCTTGAGGGCCTTGGCTTTGGCCGCCACATCCGAATCCACCTGACGGTCCAGATAAACAAATGCGCGCTTGCTGTCGCCGCGCACTTGCTTGATCACCCGATCAGGCTTCAAACCAAGAATGGTAGCCAATTTTCGCAGGTCCTCGTCTTTTGCCTCCACCATGCGACGGCCGTCATACCAAACCGCCTGCGCAGGTACACTTTGGGCAAGCACCACGCGATTGCGGTCCATCAAGGTGCCGCGCACTGCTTGAAGCGGCAGGGTGCGTTCAATTCGCTTGGCCCCCTGCTCTTGCAAAAAATCGTTTGAGATGATCTGCAAATAGGCTGCCCGAGCGATCAAGCCACCAAAAGCCAGAAAGATACAGATCAAAACAAAACGCGACCGCCACGCAGGCAATCGCATTTCAAGCAACTCAGACCCACCAAAACGGACTGCTTTACTCACGTTGAAAGCCTCCGTCCAAAGGCATGAAAACCACAGTGCCAGGTGCCGGCGGACTCATGCCCAGTTTTTCCCGAGCCACTTGATCGACTCGCTCCCCTTTGGCCAAGGCAACTTGATGCAACTGCAGTCGTTGAAAGTCGACTTCGATTTGCCGCTCGGCCTGCTGCTCCTGCCCCAACGCCACAAACAGCGAGCGGGACTCATGCTGAAGCTCCACCACCTCGGTTGCACAAAACAGAACCAGCGCCAGCAAAAGAATGTTGAGCCTACCCATGCGCTGCCTCCGCCAACTTCTCGGCAACACGAAGCACCGAAGACCGTGCGCGCGGGTTTCGTTGACATTCAGCCGCATCAGGCTTCACACGTGCAATTTTTCGCATCAGTGGCACAGGATCGGGCAAAGGCAATTTGCGCAAACGAATGTCTTGCGTGGCCTTGGGATTGGCCAAACGCTCAATGAACTGCTTGGCAATGCGATCCTCCAGCGAGTGAAAGCTGATCACGGCAAGCCGCCCACCCACTTTGAGCCGATGAAACGCCGCACTCAGACCCTGTTCGAGCTGCGCAAGCTCCTGGTTGACGTGAATCCGTAGAGCTTGAAAGGTGCGCGTTGCAGGGTCTTGGCCCGGCTCCCGCGTGCGTACTGCCCCTGCCACGATCTGGGCAAGGTCGAGGGTTGTAGCGATCGCCCGCTCCTGGCGGCGAGCAACAATCGCTGCTGCAATCTGAACAGCAAACCGTTCTTCCCCATAATTTTTTATCACCTCGCTGATTTCCCGAGCTTCCGCCCGGGCTAGAAATTCGGCCGCCGACTCGCCGGACTGCGGATCCATCCGCATGTCCAAAGGCCCGTCTTTGCGGAAACTGAAACCCCGGTCGGCCTGGTCGATTTGGGGCGAAGACACACCGATGTCCATCATCACACCGTCCAAACGGGTCACACCAACGCTGTCCATCGCACTGGCCAGATCAGCGAATGCGTAACGCAAACCTGTAAATCGGGGGTCCTTGATGGCGCTCATGGCTTGCACCGCTTGCGGATCGCGATCGAGCGCAAAAAGCTTTCCATGACCCGAGAGGCGGGAAAGGATGGCGCGTGAGTGACCGCCACGGCCAAAGGTACAATCCAGATAGACCCCATCCGGATTGACCAACAGGCCCTCAACCGTGGGTTCCAGAAGCACGGGGATGTGTTCATCGATCCTCACTTTCAGAAACTGAATTCGTTCAGTGATTCAGGCATGCCGGCGGCAATGGCCTTTTCTTCCTCCACCTTCAACAGCGTGGAATCCCAGATCTCAAAATGGCTTCCCATGCCCAACAGCATGACGTCCTTGCTGAGCGAGGCGGCCTCGCGCAACTCCGGGGAGACCAGAATGCGGCCTGCAGAATCAATCTCCACATCGGTTGCAAAACCCAGGAAGATCCGCTGCCAAGGGCGAGCAGACATGGGCCAGGCCGCAATTTTTTCGCGGTGCTGCTCCCACGTGGGCCGGGGAAAGAGAAGCAAACAGCCGTTGGGGTGTTTTGTAAGCGTCAAGGCTCCCCCGCACTGCTCCAACAGTGCATCGCGATGCTTTTGCGGCACATTCATGCGCCCCTTTGCATCCATCGACAAGGAAGAACTGCCTTGAAACACGTGATTTAAATTCCCACAAAAATACACAAAACCCCACGAATCTCCACTTTACGCATTATGAAATGGGCGGTCAAGCGGGCGACACAAAAAAAGGCTTATGCGCCAATGACTTAGCGTCATCTTTGAGAATATTTTTGAAGGAATTTGATTGAAAAATTAGAGACCTAGAAACACAATCGAAAGTAGTTTCTGAAGACTGACCGGAAATGGAATTTAAACCAGATGGGGGATGGGAAAGCGCGCCTGTAAGCCGGATTCTGTTCAGGCGCCGCGAGGCAACCTGTGACAATCATTCCTCTAGGCCAACCATTGCTGGCTGGCTCAAGCCACCTACCCGCGCGCACGGGGAGCACCGTCAGTGCCCAAGGGGCACTTGCGCGCCTATTTGGTGTTGCTCCCAGTGGGGTTTACCTAGCCAACGCTGTCGCCAGCATTGCGGGGGTCTCTTACACCTCCGGTTCGCCCTTGCCTGTGAAAGTTTCCTTTCCATCGGCGGTGTGTTTTCTGTTGCACTTTCCGTCGCTTTGGGTCTGTGAAGACTTATGGCGCCTGGCCGTTAACCAGCACTGTGCTCACTGGAGTCCGGACTTTCCTCTCCCTGCCAAGCAAGCAGCGACTGTCCGGCGCACTTTCCGACAAGCAGTGTAGCCCCATCCCACACAAAAGCCAATCTTTCGGGGATGGAATCGCTGCGTGCTGTTGGCTTGGCGCGAAACACCTGAGCGTCGTTGTAAAAACCCTCGCCCTCCGAAGCCGCAAACCAGCCGGGCACCCCCATCACCGGCAAGGGGCTGAATTGGGCCGGGTGACAGAGCTGCTTCAACACCTGGAGCAACAATTCATCCTTCTGGCGCAGGGCGGCCGCAAGATTCCCCACCAC
>DASUEC010000171.1:0-3112 GCA_036275255.1 Limnobacter sp.
GTTGAGCTTTTCGCAGTGTGCAAGGTTGGCGATGTGCGCTGCGCATTCGTTGACCTGCCCAAGGCCCGCCACAGACGCGGGTCCACAAAACCAACCTCCCATCGATGGAGCAAGCACATGGACCTCAGAAAGCTAAAAACCCTCATCGACCTGGTCGCAGAGTCTGACATTTCCGAACTGGAAGTGACAGAAGGCGAAGGCAAGGTGCGCATTGTCAAAAGCCAGCCTCAATACACCATGGCCGCCCCTCAACTGGTGCAACAAGCGCCCATGGCTGCGGTGGCTGCCCCAGTGGCAGCACCTCAAACCGGTGCACCGACAGCCGCCACCGCGACGCCACCCGCGGAAGCAGGCCACAAGGTCACCTCGCCCATGGTGGGCACGTTCTATCGCGCCCCCAGCCCTGGCGCGTCCAATTTCGTGGAATTGGGCAGCACCGTCAAGGAAGGCGACACCTTGTGCATCATCGAAGCCATGAAACTGCTCAACGAAATCGAGTCAGACAAAGCCGGCGTGGTGAAGGCCATCCTGGTGGACAACGGTCAACCCGTGGAATTTGGTCAAGCCCTGTTCATCATTGAATAAGGGAGCAGCACCATGTTTGGAAAAATCCTCATCGCCAACCGAGGCGAAATAGCCCTGCGCATTTTGCGCGCCTGCCGGGAAATGGGCATTAAGACGGTGGCTGTGCATTCCACCGCCGACCTGGAGGCCAAATACGTGAAGCTGGCCGATGAGTCGGTTTGCATTGGCCCCCCTCCATCGCGGGAGAGCTATTTGAACATCCCCGCCATCATCAGCGCTGCGGAGGTCACCGACTCCGAAGCAATACACCCCGGCTACGGCTTCTTGTCCGAAAACGCGAACTTCGCCGATCGGGTTGAAAAAAGCGGCTTTGTGTTCATTGGCCCGCGCGCAGAATCCATTTTATTGATGGGCGACAAGGTGTCTGCCAAGCGGGCCATGATTGCAGCTGGCGTGCCGTGCGTGCCCGGCTCCGAAGGAGAATTGCCCGACGATCCACGCGAGATCGTTAAAATTGCCCGCCAGGTCGGTTATCCCGTCATCATCAAGGCGGCTGGCGGTGGTGGTGGCAGGGGCATGCGGGTGGTTCACACCGAAGCAGCCCTGCTCAATGCGGTCACCATGACCAAAACCGAAGCGGGTCAGGCATTCAACAACCCTGCGGTGTACATGGAAAAGTTTCTGGAGAACCCACGCCACGTGGAAATCCAGGTGCTCGCCGATGAGCACAAGAACGCCGTGTGGCTGGGCGAGCGCGACTGCTCCATGCAGCGCCGCCATCAAAAGGTGATCGAAGAAGCGCCGGCACCCAACATTCCCCGCCGGCTCATCGAGCGAATTGGTGAGCGCTGCGCCGAGGCTTGTCGCAAAATCGGCTACCGGGGCGCAGGCACCTTCGAATTCCTCTATGAAAACGGCGAGTTTTACTTCATCGAGATGAACACCCGCGTGCAGGTGGAACATCCTGTGACAGAGCTGATCACCGGCGTGGACATTGTGCAGGAGCAAATCCGGATTGCTGCGGGGCAGAAGCTGCGTTTCCGTCAGCGGGACATCGAATTCCGTGGCCATGCCATTGAATGCCGCATCAACGCCGAAGACCCCTTCAAGTTCACCCCCAGCCCAGGCCCCATCAAAAGCTGGCACCCCCCCGGCGGCCCCGGAGTGCGGGTGGATTCACATGTGTACAGCGGCTACAACGTGCCCCCGCACTACGACTCCATGATCGCCAAGGTAATCACCCACGGAGAAGACCGCAAGCAAGCCATGGCCAGAATGCGCCAGGCGCTGGCCGAATTGGTGGTTGATGGCATCAAAACCAACACAGCCCTGCACCGTGAATTGATGGAAGACGCCCGCTTCATCGAAGGCGGCACCAGCATTCACTACCTCGAGCACAAACTGGAAGCACGCGCAAAGTGAGCCCCCCCGCCCCCCAAGCCGCCCCGCTCGCACAAGCCAAGCTCACCCTGCCCTTTGAGCAGGCTGATGAGGTGTCCGACGCCCTCATGGAGTTGGGTGCTCTGGCCGTCAGCCTGGAAGATGCCAACGCAGACAGCGAAGATGAGCAGCCCCTGTTTGGCGAACCGGGCATGGAGCCCGAGTCGTCTGCCTGGGGCCTGAACCATGTGATCGCGCTGTTTCGCAACCGGCAAGAAGCCGAGCAAGTGCTCGGCGAAGTGAGTGCCGACTTGCTGGCTGGCGTGGACATTGCGTATGCAGACGTGCCCCAGGAAGACTGGGTGAGGCTTACCCAGTCGCAGTTTGATCCGATTCCAATCTCTGAACGGCTGTGGATTGTGCCCTCCTGGCGCACCCCTGAGCACACCGCGGACCGGATCAATCTGGTACTCGACCCAGGGTTGGCCTTTGGCACAGGCTCGCACCCCACCACTGCGCTGTGTCTTCGCTGGTTGAGCACATTTCCGCTGCAGGGTCAGGCTGTGCTGGACTATGGCTGCGGCTCAGGCATTTTGGGCATTGCAGCCCTCAAACTGGGCGCGCAGCAAGCGATTGGCGTGGACATTGACCCCCAGGCGGTAGAAAGCACAGCCTACAACGCCGCCAACAACGGCGTGAGCATGCCTTGCGGCCTGCCCGACTTTGCACTGGCCAAGCGCAAGTTCCCGGTGGTGGTGGCCAACATCCTGAGCAACCCGCTCAAGGTGCTGGCCCCTTCCCTGTGTGAACACGTGGAAACAGGCGGGCAACTGGTGCTCAGCGGCGTGTTGGCAAGGCAGGCCGACGAGGTGATGGAGCACTACCGCACTTGGATCGATTTGTCCGTTTGGGGCGAACGTGAAGGCTGGGTTTGCCTGCACGGCCAAAAAACAAGTCAGTAACCCCGATCAGCCCAAGGCAGCGGATACACTAACGCCATGAGCCTCGCCACCCGCTGCCCCCATTGCAACACCTTGTTCAAAGTCTCTTCCGGGCAACTGCAGTTGCACCAGGGGCAAGTGCGTTGTGGTCAATGCAAACAGGTGTTCTCGGGCATCGAGAACCTGACCGCAGCGGACAGCCAAGTTTGGCAAACCCTGCGCCTTCAAGACGCGGAAGCCACAACCCTGCAGAACTTCGACAGCGA